>CALMSE010000222.1 GCA_937872275.1 uncultured Leucobacter sp.
TTCACCATCGACAACCCCAACGCCCAGGGCAGCTGCGCCTGCGGCGACAGCTTCAGCTAGCGACCGGCCGGATTCTCCGCGAAGCCCGGCGTGTGTTCAGCGAACCATCAGGTTCGCGCTAAGCTAAAAGAGTCAACGACTGCGCCCGCCGCCGCGGGTCGCACGACAACGTTTCGAAAGGTATGCGGTGCGTTTCAATCGTCGAATGAAATGGGTCGCGGCCCCTGCGGCAGTGGGGGCGGCTCTGCTGCTCGCCGGCTGCACGGCCGAGCAGGAGCGCGGGTTCCTCCCGCCGAACTCCACGAACGCGACCGATCACACCCCCGCGATCACCGCGCTCTGGGTGAACTCCTGGATCGTGCTGCTCGTGGTCGGCGTGATCACGTGGAGCCTCATCATCTGGGCGACCATCGCATACCGCCGCCGCAAGGGCCAGACCGGCCTGCCCGTGCAGCTGCGCTACAACATGCCGATCGAGACCTTCTTCACGGTCGTGCCGGTCATTCTCGTGCTGGGCTTCTTCGGCTTCACCGCGCAGACCATGCAGAAGATCGAGGCGCGGTACGAGGCCCCCGAGAACGTGGTCGAGGTGTTCGGCAAGCGCTGGTCGTGGGACTTCAACTACGTGACCGACGACGTCCACTTCTCGGGCGTCCAGGTGCAGTTCGGCGAGGACAACGAGCCGACCGACGACACCTACCCGGTGCTCTATCTGCCGGTCGACAAGACCACCGAGATCCGCATCGAGTCGCGCGACGTGATCCACTCGTTCTGGATCGTCGAGTTCCTGTACAAGAAGGACATGATCCCGGGTCAGACGAACTACATGTCGTTCACCCCGACGCAGGTCGGCGAGTACCTGGGCAAGTGCGCCGAGCTCTGCGGTGAGTACCACTCGTCGATGCTCTTCAAGGTCGTCGTGCTGCCGCAGGACGAGTACGAGACCAAGATGTCCGAGATGCTCGCCCAAGGCCAGCTGCAGCCCGGATTGATCGGCGCCGAGTACAACCCGAACCAAGAGCTCTTCTTCGGTGACGAGGCCGAAGCCGCCAACGAGAACCAGAGGTGAACCCCATGAAGAAGGGTAATATCGTCGTCTCGTGGATCACCTCCACGGACCACAAGGTCATCGGGTACATGTACCTGATCAGCTCCTTCGTCTGGTTCCTGGTCGGCGGCCTCATGGCCCTGCTGATCCGCGCCCAGCTGTTCGCCCCGGGCCTCGAGGTCGTCGCCACGCCCGAGCAGTACAACCAGCTGTTCACCATGCACGGCACCATCATGCTGCTCATGTTCGCGACCCCGCTCTTCGCCGGTTTCGCGAACGTGCTCATGCCGCTGCAGATCGGCGCGCCCGACGTGGCCTTCCCCCGTCTGAACGCCTTCGCCTTCTGGCTCTACACCTTCGGCTCGCTCATCGCGGTCGGCGGCTTCCTGACCCCGCAGGGCGCGGCCTCCTTCGGCTGGTTCGCCTACGCGCCGCTCACCGATGCCACCTTCTCGCCCGGCGTGGGCGGGAACCTCTGGATCCTGGGCCTCGGCATCGGCGGTTTCGGCACCATCATGGGCGGCGTGAACTTCATCACCACCATCGTGACGATGCGGGCTCCGGGCATGACGATGTGGCGCATGTCGATCTTCACCTGGAACACCATGATCACCTCGGTGCTCGTGATCCTGATCTTCCCGATTCTCGCCGCGGCCTTCTTCGGCCTCGCCGCCGACCGCATCTTCGGGGCGCACATCTTCAACGGCGAGGGGGGCGCCATCCTCTGGCAGCACCTCTTCTGGTTCTTCGGGCACCCGGAGGTGTACGTCATCGCGCTGCCGTTCTTCGGCATCGTCTCCGAGGTCTTCCCGGTCTTCAGCCGAAAACCGCTGTTCGGGTACAAGACCCTGGTCTACGCGACCATCGCCATCGCGGCGCTGTCGATGACCGTGTGGGCCCACCACATGTACGTCACCGGCTCGGTCCTGCTGCCGTTCTTCTCCCTGATGACGATGCTCATCGCGGTGCCGACGGGCGTGAAGATCTTCGACTGGATCGGCACGATGTGGCGCGGATCGATCACCTTCGAGACGCCCATGCTGTGGGCGCTCGGCTTCCTGGTGACCTTCGTGTTCGGCGGTCTCACCGGCGTCATCCTCGCCTCCCCGGCGCTCGACTTCCACCTCTCGGACACGTACTTCGTGGTCGCCCACTTCCACTACGTGGTCTTCGGCACCGTGGTGTTCGCGATGTTCTCGGGCTTCTACTTCTGGTGGCCGAAGTGGACCGGGAAGATGCTGAACGAGCGACTCGGCAAGATCCACTTCTGGCTGCTGTTCATCGGCTTCCACATGACCTTCCTGGTGCAGCACTGGCTCGGCGTGCTCGCGATGCCGCGCCGCTACTACACGTACCTGCCCTCGGACGGGGTCACCTGGATGAACCAGGTGTCGACGGTCGGCGCGATGATCCTCGGCGTCTCGATGATCCCCTTCCTGCTCAACGTGTACGTCACCGCGCGCAAGGCTCCGAAGGTCACGGTCAACGACCCCTGGGGCTTCGGCCGCTCGCTCGAGTGGGCGACCTCCTGCCCGCCGCCGCGTCACAACTTCACCTCGATCCCTCGCATCCGTTCGGAGTCGCCGGCGTTCGACCTCAATCACCCCGAGGTGAGCGGTGTCGAGCAGCCCGTGCCCGTCGGACCGCAGGCCGAGCTCGCAGGCCAGAAGTAGCGATCGAAAGGTTCCGCACCCATGAAATCCAACATCGTCATCTTCTGGATACTCACGGCGTACTTCCTCATCGTCGCGGCCGTCTACACCTTCTGGAACATCGCGTCCATCGGGTACATCGAGTGGGCGGGCACCACCGCGGTGCTGCTGTCCGCCGGCCTGACCGGCTTCATCGCGGGCTTCCTCGCGCTGACCCACAGGAAGCAGGGCGGGGAGCTCGTCGAGGACCTTGCGGACGGCGACATCGATGACGGCGATCCCGAGATCGGCGAGTTCAGCCCCTGGAGCTGGTGGCCGCTCGTGCTCGCCTTCGCCGCGGGCCTGTTCGTGATCGGCCTCAGCATCGGCCACAACTTCTGGCTGGCGTTCCTCGCACTGCCGCTCGTACCGGTCGCCGTCGTGGGCTGGGTCTACGAGTACTACCGAGGCCACTTCGCGCGCTGAGTCGGCGCCACAACTCGACGCCCCGGGGAGTCCGCTCCCCGGGGCGTTCGCGTGCTCCGATAGGCTGGCTCTGGTCGATCGGATGAACACGGGTTCGAGGTGACGTGGAGAACGAGTCAGCGGTGGCGCGCAGGTCGCGCCGACGCCCGGGCGAGAACCGGGCTCGACTGCTGAGCGCGGGGATCCTCGAGTTCGGGCGCCTCGGCTACCGTGGGGCGTCGACCACCGCGATCGCCGCGATCGCGGAGGTGCCTCAACCGCACGTCTACACCAACTTCCGCACCAAGCAGGAGCTGTTCCTCGGCTGCGTCGATCGGGCCGCGAGCGCTCTGCAGGGAGGAGCGTCCGCGGAGGATCCCGAGGCGCTCGCGCGGCTCGTGCTGCAGGCCGTCGCGGCGCTCGGGGAGGGCACCCTGCGACCGGAGCTCGAGCCGTTGCTCACGAGGCTGCAGGAGTCCCTCGGAGGCGCTGCTTTCGATGCCCTGCTCGTGAGGGGGGCCCGCTCGCTGCTCAGCTGAGGGGTGTGATGCCAGGGTGCGACGTTCCAGCGTGCAGCGGTTGCCCGGGGTTCGTACCGGGGTTGCCCGAGGAGACCTCGCGGGGCGGAGTAGTGGCGGAGGATCCGGCGGCCGCGGACGAGGCGGGAGCGAGCCCGAGAGCGCGGGAGAGGGGCGCTTCAGCATGCAACGACGAGGGAGGGCCCGGGGGAAACAACCCCGGGCCCTCCCTCGTCGCGGTCGGATCAGTGGCCCTCGTGCTCGGCCTGCTCGATCTCGCCCTGCGTGGGGGGAACGATGCGGTCCTGGAAGAACCAACGGCTGAAGCCGGCGCGCAGACGCTTGCCGAAGGGGATGCGGCCGTCGGCGTTCGGACGGAGCATCAGCGGCTCGTAGGCGTTGTAGCTGACGAGCTGCCAGCGCTCGTACTCGGTGAGGGGCTTGTGCACCTCGATGAACTCTCCGCCGGGCAGGCGCACGATGCGAGCCGACTCGTAGCCGTGCAGGGCGATGGAGCGATCCTTCTTCTGGAGCCCCAGACAGATGCGCTTGGTCACCGCGTAGGCGATGATCGGTCCCAGGATCAGCAGCGCCTGCAGGCCGTGGATCACGCCCTCCATGGCGAGCTGGAAGTGCGTCGCGATGAGGTCCGAGGAGGCGGCGGCCCACATGACGGCGTAGAAGGTCACGCCGGCTGCGCCGATCGCGGTGCGAGTGGGGGCGTTGCGCGGGCGGTCGAGCAGGTGATGCTCGCGCTTGTCGCCGGTGACCCACGCCTCGATGAAGGGGTAGATGGCGACCAGGACGAAGAAGACTCCGATCACCCCGACGGGGATGAGCATGTTCCACGACCACGTGTAGCCGAACCAATAGGTCTCCCAGCCCGGTGGCACGAGACGCAGGGCGCCGTCCGCGAAGCCGATATACCAGTCGGGCTGCGTTCCCGCGGACACGGGGGAGGGGTCGTACGGCCCGTAGTTCCAGATCGGGTTGATCGCGACGAACGAGGCGATCAGCATGATCACGCCGAACACGATGAAGAAGAAGCCGCCGGCCTTCGCCGCGTACACCGGGAGCACCGGGTAGCCGACCACGTTCTGCTGGGTCTTTCCGGGGCCGGGGTACTGGGTGTGCTTGTGGATGACCACGAATGCCAGGTGCAGCGCCACGAACAGGATCACGAGCGCCGGGAGCACCATGATGTGCAGCATGTACAGGCGTCCGACGATGTCGGTGCCCGGGAACTCTCCGCCGAAGAAGAAGAACGACAGGTAGGTGCCGATGACCGGGATGGCCTTGATGATGCCGTCGATGATGCGCAGGCCGTTGCCCGAGAGCACGTCATCGGGGAGCGAGTAGCCGGTGAAGCCCTCGGCCATCGCCAGCACGAACAGCACGAAGCCGATCACCCAGTTGAGCTCGCGAGGCTTGCGGAACGCGCCGGTGAAGAAGATGCGCAGCATGTGGAGGCCGATCGCCGCCACGAAGAGCAGGGCCGCCCAGTGGTGCACCTGGCGCATCAGCAGGCCGCCGCGGACCGAGAACGAGATGTCGAGCGTCGATGCCATCGCGGCCGACATCTCGATGCCCTTCATCGGCACATAGGGGCCGGTGTAGTGCGTCTCGACCATCGACGCCTGGAAGAACAGCGTCAGGAAGGTGCCGGAGATCAGGATGACGATGAAGCTGTAGAGCGCCACCTCGCCGAGGAGGAACGACCAGTGGTCGGGGAAGACCTTGCGGCCGAACTCCTTGACCGCGACGCCGACCTTGGTGCGATCGTCGATGTATTTCGCCGCGGCGACGGTGAAGCGGTCTCCGCGCTGCGCGGGGGGTGTGGTGACGGTGCTCACTTGAGGCGCTCCCAGAAGCTCGGGCCGACAGGTTCAGTGAAGTCGCTCTGCGCGACCAGGTAGCCCTCGTCGTCGACGGTGATGGGCAGCTGGGGGAGCGGACGCTTCGCAGGGCCGAAGATGACCTTGGCTTCGTGGGAGACGTCGAACTGCGACTGGTGGCAGGGGCACAGCAGGTGGTGCGTGTGCTGCTCGTAGAGCGCGACGGGGCAGCCGACGTGGGTGCACACCTTAGAGTAGGCGACGATGCCGTCGTAGGCCCAGTTCTCGCGCCCGGACGAGGGGTGCAGGTCGTCGGCGTCGAGGCGCATCAGCAGCACGATCGCCTTGGCCTTCTCGTCGAGCACGTGCGAGGCCTCGCCGAGATTCTCGGGGACGACGTGGAACACCGAGCCGATCGTGACGTCGGCGGCCCGGATCGGCGCGCCGACGATGGCGCCGCCGCCGTCGCGGGCCAGGCGCACGCCCTTGTCCCACATGGTGTGCTTGAGCAGCACGACCGGATCCTGATCCTGCGGGGCGAGGCCGCGCAGGAGCGTGATGCCGGGGATCGGGAAGGCGATGAGCGCTCCCAGGAGGCTGTTGCGCACCAGCGTGCGCCGGCTGAAACCGGACTCCTTGTCGGCGATCTCGAAGATCTCGCCGGAGGCCTTGCGGGTCTCCTCGTCGCTCGAGACGGGGTGGCGCAGGTCGATCGACTCGTGGTCCGCCATGAGGGCCTTGCCCCAGTGGACCGCGCCGATGCCCACTGCGAGGAGCGCCAGCGTCATGCCGATGCCGACGAACATCGTCTGCAGGCGGATCGCCTCGAGCTCGCCGCTCTCGATCGGGAAGAACATGTACGCGAGGACTGCCCCGATGCTGCCGAGCACGGAGATGTAGAAGAGGGAGTAGACGATGCGCTCGGCCCGCTTCTCCTTCTTCCCGTCGAGGTCGGTGACGCGCTTGCGATGCGGGGGAAGGCCCGGGTTCTGCACGGCGTCGGGCACGACGATCGCGGTACCCGCCGCGACCCCGCCCGTGCCGTGGCCCTGGGTGGCGAGCGCGGCGCCTCCGCCGTTCTTCGCTTCCTCTGCCATGTTGCTCCTTGGTTCCTGACTGTTCACTGCTGTGGGTCCCGCGTCGTGCTAGTTCGACTTCGCGGTGACCCACACCGTGAACGCGATGATGACGCCGAGACCGATGACCCAGATGAAGAGGCCCTCGGCCACGGGGCCGATCGAGCCGAGCGTGAGCCCGCCCACCGAGGGCTTGTCCTCGATGTACTTGAGGTAGCTGATGATGTCGGCCTTCTCCTGCGGCGTGATGTTGGCGTCGCTGAAGACGGGCATGTTCTGCGGCCCGGTGACCATGGCCTCGTAGACGTGGGTCGCGCCGACCCCCATGAGCGAGGGCGCGAACTTGCCCTCGGTCAGCGCGCCGCCTGCGGCGGCCACGTTGTGGCACATCGCGCAGTTGATGCGGAAGAGCGCGCCGCCGTTCGCCACGTCGCCGTCGCCCTGCAGGTACCGGCTCTCGGGCAGGCCCGGTCCCGGCGCGAGCGAGGCGACGAAGGCCGCGAGCTCGATGGTCTGCTTCTCGTCGAACTGCTTCGGCTTGACCATGCCCTGGGGGCCGGAGAAGGCGAGGGGCATGCGGCCGGTGCCGACCTGGAAGTTGACCGAGGCCGCGCCGGCGCCGATCAGCGAGGGGCCGTCGGGGGTGCCCTGGGCGTTCGTGCCGTGGCAGGTGGCGCAGTTGGCGGCGAAGAGCTTCTCCCCGGCGAGCCTGGCCTCCTCCGTCTGCACGTAGCTGTGCCAATCGTCTTCGGCGGTCGCGGAGGACTGGGTGAAGCCGACGTAGGCGGCACCGGTCACGAGCAGCCCGACGATCACCAAGGCGGCGGTGGCGAGGGGGTGGCGACGACCGGATTTGATGACGGTGTTCTTGGCGCGAGCCATGATGTCGTGTACTCCTGACCTATCGAAGGACGTAGATGATGATGAACAGGACGATCCACACGATGTCGACGAAGTGCCAGTAGTACGACACCACGACCGCGCTGGTCTCCTCCTTGTGGGTGAAGTTCTTGACCGCGTAGATGCGGCCGATCACCAGGAGGAACGCGACGAGACCGAGCGACACGTGGATGCCGTGGAAGCCGGTGGTGATGTAGAACGCCGAACCGTAGGGGTCGCCGCCGAAGGTGATGCCCTCCGAGACGAAGGTCGCGTACTCCCAGGCCTGGCCGGCGACGAAGATGGCGCCCATGAAGAAGGTGAGGTAGAACCACTCGACCGCCCCCCACTTCGCCGGGCTCGCGCCGGTCGCCCGGGGCTGCATGCGCTCGGCGGCGAAGACGCCCGCCTGGCAGGTGAAGGACGACAGCACCAGGATGATCGTGTTGATCAGCGCGAACACGAAATTGTGCTTCTCGGTCTGCTCGATCCAGAGATCGGGGTTCATCGCCCGGAGAGTGAAGTAGATCGCGAAGAGTCCGGCGAAGAACATCACCTCGCTGCCGAGCCACACGATGGTGCCGACGGCGACAAAATTCGGCCGCTTCACCGCAACCGCGGCTGACTTCGTATTCATGGTGGTCGTAGTCACCTCTCCATTATGGCTGAAAGTTTGGTGTGCATATTTCACATTCACACGGCGTGCCGAACTTTCCGCGGCTCCGGGATCCAGCCTACCCTCTCGCGAGGGTCGGCCGAGCCGCCGCGGGAGGCGCGGCAGGGCCTCGGTAGACTGGCCGGATGATCGACGAACGCACCTGGCCAGTCCTGCTCACCGCACTGCTCGACGGGGAGGACCTGAGCGTCTCGCAGGCCGAATGGGCGATGTCCGGCTTCATGACCGGCACCGCGACCCCTGCCCAGATGGGGGCGTTCCTGACGGCGCTGCAGTCGAAGGGCGTGACCGTGGACGAGATCGTCGGCTTCCGCGACGCGATCCTCGCCGAGGCGGTCGAGGTGCCGCTGCCCGCGATATCGCTCGACATCGTCGGCACCGGGGGCGACCGCTTCGGCACCGTCAACGTCTCGACGACCGCCGCGCTCATCGCGGCAGCGGCGGGGGCTCCCGTCGTGAAGCACGGCAATCGCGCGGCCAGCAGCAAGTCCGGTTCCTCCGATGTGCTGACGGCGCTCGGCGTGAACTTCGCGCTCGAGCCGGGGGAGCTGCGGGAGGTGTTCGAGCGGACCGGCATCGCCTTCGTGCACGCGGCGCGCTTCCTGCCGGGCTTCCGCCACGTCGCGCCGGTGCGCGCCGAGCTCGGCATCCAGACCGTGTTCAACTACCTGGGGCCCCTCTGCAACCCGGTGCGGCCCGAGGCGACCGCGGCCGGCGTCGCGGATCTCGCCCGCGCGCCCCTCTTCGCCGACCTGTTCCGCTTCCGCGGCGCCACCGCGCTCGTCTTCCGCGGCGATGACGGGCTCGACGAGCTCACCACGACCGGCCACTCCCATATCTGGGAGGTGAGCCGCGGGGCGCTCACCGAGCACGATCTCGACCCCCGCGACCTCGGCATCCCGCGGGCCCGCATGGAGGACCTGATCGGCGGGACCCCCGACGAGAACGCCGCCGTCGTTCGCCGCGTGCTGGCGGGCGAGCCGGGCCCCGTGCGCGACATCGTCCTGCTCAACGCCG
Organism: uncultured Leucobacter sp.; assembly: GCA_937872275.1. Classification (GTDB taxonomy): domain Bacteria; phylum Actinomycetota; class Actinomycetes; order Actinomycetales; family Microbacteriaceae; genus Leucobacter. The sequence goes on from CALMSE010000222.1 coordinate 9,146, forward strand.
CCGCCGGCCTCGTCGCCTTCGATCTGATGATGAACCCGGAGGCGGCGGATCGCCCCATCCTCGGGCGCCTCGGCGAGCAGCTGCGGATCGCCGCGGAGGCGGTCGACTCGGGCGCTGCGGCCGAGAAGCTCGCCGTCTGGGCGGAGTCGAGCAGCGCCTTCGCCCGCTGAGGGCTCCGCTCCGCGGCCGGACCACCGTCGCCGGACCGTCGCCGGATCGGCCGAGGCCGGAGGGAAGGGCTCAGAAGCGGATCGCGTCGATGACGCGCACCCGTAGCGCGACGAGGGCGGGGATCAGCCCGGCCAGCGCTCCGACCGCGACCGAGGCCACGAGCCCCAATACCGCCGCGCCGAAGGGGAACGCCGGGACGTCCTGCAATCCGGCGAAGAGGCTCTGCGCGACCCAGGGACTGCGCAGCACGGCGACCGCGAGCGCGATTCCGATCACGCCGGCGGCGGCGGTGGCGACGACGCTCTCGAGCATCACGGAGGCGAAGATGCGGGCGCCCGAGGCGCCGAAGCTGCGGCGCACGCCGATCTCGCGGATGCGCTGGCGCATCGCGACGAGCTGGATGTTGACGAGGCTCAGCCCGCCGAGGAGCAGCACGATCCCCGCGATCCCGCCCGTGACGAGCTGCATCATGAGGAAGGACTGCTCGAAGCCCGGCTGCGCGGCCCAGTCGGTGCGGCTCACCGAGACCTCGAGGCCCGCGGGGAGCTGGGATCGCAGATCCATCGCGAGCACGGGCCCGATATCGGAGGCGAGCTCGCCCGGCACCCAGGCCTCCCAGGCCACCTGTACGCCGTCGGGCACCGCGCCGAGCCGGTCGCGGTAGTGCTCCAGCAGCATCTCCACCCTGGGCCGGGTGTCCCACATGCCCTCGCGGGGGGTCACGCCGACGATCGGGTAGACGCCGGCGAAGTCGCCGCCCATCCGCAGCGTCGGGTGCTGTTCGAGCGGCACCCTCCCGAGCATGTCCCACAGTGGTTCGTTGATGACGAGGGGAGGGGCGAGCATCTCGATGTCCTGCGGGACGAACCACCGGCCCTCGAGGAGGGTCAGGCGGTGCATGACCGGATAGGCGGGATCCATGAGCCGCGCGGGCACGTCCTTCACCCCGTCCGAGAGCTGCACCGGCAGCGTCGTCACCCCGTCGGGAACCACCCGTGCGGTGTGGCTGAAGCCGTAGCGCTCCGCGACCCGCACGAAGCGCCGATCCGCCTCCGTCCAATCGACCGGCGAGCCGTCGCTCGAGTGGGTGCTGATCGAGAGCGTCGCCACCCGGCCGCCGTAGCGGTCCGACTGCTCGACCATGGCCTGCCGCTGGTATTCGCCGAGGGCGACCACCGCCGTGAGCGCCCCGACCGCGACGGCGATGCCGATCAGGCTCAGCGCGACCCTGAGCTTGTGCGTGCGCAGCTCCGCCCAGGCCTCGCCGAGCGCCCCCACCGCTCCGCTGAGCAGCCTCATGGCAGGGACTCCGCGCCTGCCCGGGCGCCTTCGACCGCGAGTGTGCTGCGGGCGAAGGCCGCGTCGAGATCGATGGGAGCGAGCACGCCCTGCTCGAGACGGTAGTGGCGCCTGGCGAGCGAGGCGACGTGCAGGTCGTGGGTGATGGTGACGAGCGCGGCCCCCGTCTCCGAGGCCACCTCGTCGAGCAGGCGCATCACCGCGGCGCCCGTGTCGACGTCGAGCGCGCCGGTCGGCTCGTCGGCGAGGATCAGCGCCGGGCGCCGGACGAGCGCGCGCGCGATCGCGACGCGCTGCTGCTCGCCGCCCGAGAGCCGCTCGGGCCGCTGATCGAGGCGGTGCTCGAGGCCCACACGGGCGAGCATGCCGGTGGCGATCCGCCGCCGGTTCCAGAAGGCGGATCCGCTCGCGTATCCGAGGGGCATCATCACGTTCTCGAGCGCGCTGCGCCCGGACAGCAGGTTGAACTGCTGGAAGACGAATCCGACGCCGCGCCCGCGCAGGCGGTCCAGCCTGCCCTGCCGCAGCGAGGCCGTGCTGCGGCCCTCGAAGAGGATCTCGCCGCTCGAGGGGGAGTCGAGGAGCCCGAGCAGGTTGAGCAGCGTGGTCTTGCCGGATCCGCTGCGGCCCACGATCGCGACGTGGTCGCCGGAGTCGATCTCGAGGGAGACCCCGCTCAGGATGTCGAGCCGGGAGTCGTCCGGCAGCACGACGTGCTTCGAGACGCCGCGGAGCTCGATCAGCGTCACCAGACGGCGCCCGTCTCGCAGTACTCCTCGCCCGGGGCGATCTCGTAGCAGAACTCCTCGACCGGGGCGGCCGATCCCGGCACGAACTGCCGGATCGTCTCGCCCTCCTCGAGACCCTCCAGCACCTCGACGAGCGTGCCGTCGGAGACGCCGAGCTTCACGCTGCGCTCCGCCGGCGCCGAGCCGTCGCCCGGATCGACCCAGACGAGCCCGCTGCCCGATCCGCCCTTGACCGCGGTGACCGGGATGACGAGCACGTCCTCGGCCGTGCCGATCGCGATCGACAGGGCGACGGGCAGCCCGGGGAAGACGACCTGGTCGACGGGCACGCTGCAGCGCACGCTCGTCGTGCCGTCGTCCGCGACCTGTGTGCTGAGTCCGACGCACGCGAAGGGCGCGGGGCCGCCGGCGATGGTCGCGGTGCCCTCGCCGGGTGCGTTCAGCAGCCGGTACAGCTGTACGGGCTGCACCGTGCTGAGCACGTGGTAGCGGGCGGGGGAGAGCTTCACCATCTCGGCTCCGAGCGCGACCGACTGGCCGGCGACGAGCGCGACGTCGCCGAGCCGGCCCGCCTCGCTCGCGAGCACGTCGATCACCGCGGCCGGATACTCGCGCTTCACGGTGAAGAGGGGCTGACCCGCCCATACGTCGGTGCCGCCCGCGACGTGCACCGCGGTGATCGTCCCCTCGATCTCCGAGCGGATCACGACCTCCTCGTCGCGGGCGATCGACCCGGCGAGGGCCAGCTCGTTCACGACCGACCCGCGCTCGACCGCGACGACCGGATCCGCGATGCCGGCCGAGGGCTGCACCGGCGAGGCCCCCGGCGCTGGGAAGAACGCCAGCTTCGCCAGCGACACCGCGATCACTCCGAACACGACCACCATCAGGATCGGAAAGATCCATCGACGCCACACCGCCATTACCGCCCCCTCGGATTGCCGTCGAGTCTATCGGGACGGCGGACCCGCGTCGGCGCGCGCGCCGGGCGGAGTCAGTCGCGGGTGCTGCGGTTGTACTTCAGCAGGAAGGGCATCGGGTCCACGGACTGTCCGTCGACGGTGAGCGCGAAGTGCAGGTGCGCGCCGAATGCGATGCCGGTCGCACCGACGCGGCCCACCTCCTGCCCCACGGTGACGCGGTCGCCCACCGCGAGGGAGTGGGAGTCCGCCCACATGTGGCAATAGCGGCTCGTGACGTCGTGGCGGTCGATGCGGTGCTGCAGCTTGAGCCCGAAGCCGCAGCCGTCCTGAGCCCAGCCGGCCTCCAGGACGACGCCGTCGGCGATCGCCTGGATCGGGGTTCCGAGCACCGCCGCGAAGTCCTGGGCGTCGTGGAAGCCGGCGACGGGGAAGGCCCGCTCGCCGAAGCCGTCGGTGAGCGGCACCGTGTCCGCGAAGGGGTACTGCACCGCGGCGTCGGTGTAGTTGGTGAAGGTGACCGGCGCGTCGGCGGGCAGCGACTCGGCCGAGACCTCGGCGAGCAGCTCGTAGGCGGTGACGGGGGAGCCGCCGGTGCCGAGGTGCTGCTGCTGCGACGCTGCGGCCTGCGCGGAGGAGAGGACCGGGCCCGCGAGCCCCGAGGCCGTGAAGGTGAAGGCCAGGATCGCGGCGCCGCAGAGCCCGGCGGCGGCGCTCAGCGCACGGGCGAGGCGCCTCGGCCTCGGGGACTCGGGGGATTCCGCGCCCGAGCGGACGGGGGGCCGGTCGGGGAGGGCGATCGACACGACCGGGGGGATCGGCGGGCGCGTCGTCGTCGCCTCGGCCCGCCGGCGCTCGGCTCCGCTCTGCTCGGTTGCGCCCTGCTCGATCCGCCCGTGCCGCCCGGTGCCGCGCCGCCGCTCCGCCTCGCGGAGCGCCCGGCGGCTGGGATAGCTCCCCGCGCGGGCGTGCGTGCTCTCGGGCATCTGGTCCTGTTCGCTCGAATCCGTGGCAGGGGCGCGGGGCGTCCCGCAGAGCGGAGGACCGCTCGGTTTGGTAACGAACAGATTACAGCGATCGGGTCGTTCGCGCCAGACCG
>CALMSE010000223.1 GCA_937872275.1 uncultured Leucobacter sp.
GCCGCCGCGGGGATCCGCTGTCGGATCTGCGCTCAGGCCGCTGACGGCTCCGCCTGCGCGGCCCGCCGGCGCGGCGGCCACGGCACGAGCATGGAGGTGGATCGTCGATAGTCGGCGTAGGCGGGGTACTTCGCGGCCGAGATCGACTCCGTGAAGACGGTCGAGCCGATGAACAGCGCCGACAGCAGCACCGCGCCGGCGATCGAGGGGTTCAGCGCCCCGCCCCAGATCCCGGCTCCCGAGGCCACCGCGGCGACCGCGCCGAAGAGGTAGACGATCCACCACTGCGCCTGCTCGAAGAAGAAGTTCGGGTGGCGGCTGTACCGGAACAGCCCTTCGGTCTGGAAGCCCGGTTCGAGGGTGCCGCCCGCGCGCGCTTTGCGCCGATGGAACGCCCACTGCTGCTGATCCGCGATCGTCTCGCCGCAGAGCGCCGCGAGGAAGAGCACCGCCAGCACGGCATCCCACGCGGTGAGCGGGGCGGGATGCCTGAGCGCGACCTCGGCGGGGAGGGTGATGAGCACCAGCAGCGCCATCTGGAAGCCGATGATGAACAGCAGATTGAAGACCTGGAACTGCCAGGGCCGCATCCGGCCGCGCAGGATCGCCCAGCGGTAGTCCTCGGTTCCCGTGTACCCGCCCTTGCGGGCGAAGTTGAAGGTCAGCCGCGCGCCCCACGCGGTCACGAGCACCGCGAGCAGCACCACCCGACCGGCCTCCGCACCGCCTGCGATCGCGGCGACGGCGAAGATCCAGGTGTAGACGACCGGCACGACGGACCAGGCCCGGTCGACCCAGGAGGTGTCGCCGGTGACGAGGGACAGCACCCAGCAGAGGAGGCTCGCCGCGGCTGCGACGACGATCACGAGTACGAGAGGATCCATCTGCTCATGCTAGCGAGTCGCCTCGGCGAGGGCCGCCGACCGGGCCAGGCGGACGACGATGCCCCGCCCGGGAATCCTCCCGGGCGGGGCATCGTGGTGTGCGGGTCGAGACCCGCGAGGGTCTCAGACCGCGCGAACGTTCGCCGCCTGCATGCCTCGCTGTCCGGGCTCGGCGTCGAACTCGACACGCTGGTTCTCGAAGAGATCGCGGCGGCCCGAGCCGTCGATCGCGCTGAAGTGCACGAACAGATCGGCGGAGCCGTCATCGGGGGCGATGAAACCGTAGCCCTTTTCGGAGTTGAACCATTTGACGGTGCCAGTGGCCATGGGGGTATTCCTTCTTCACTATCTTGGGCCGCAGGAGCGACCCGTTAAACCGGGACCGGGTCACGGATTGGGAGTATCAGCGACTCCCGCTCGAGAACGACAACGGCGGCGGTGACGCAGAAGCGAAGCGCGCGGAAATTGTGCGCCAATGTCACCACTCTAGCCCAGCATCGCGCCGATGGCGCGCATTCTTGCGAAATCCCGGCCTTCGGCGGCAAATGCTCAGGCGTCGAGGGCCGCGGAGATCTCCTCGGCGACCACTTGCAGCCGCTCGGCGATCTCGCGGGGCGAGCGTTCGGAGACCAGGAATGCCACGGCGACGGCGAGCGGCACCGAACCGCTCAGCACGAGCGGCACCGCGACGGAGCGCAGGCCCGGGATCACCTCGTCCCGGCTCTCGGCGAAGCCCTCCGCCGCAGCGGTCGCGGTATCGGTGCGCTGCTGTTCGTTCAACCCCTCGGGCCACTGCTCCCGCGGCAGCTGGCAGAGCACCGCCCGGCCCGGCGCACCGATCCCGAGCGGATGCTGGGTGCCTGGGTGCTGCGCGACGGTCACGATCGAGCGCCGGGGCAGGGCGCTCGTGAGCGTGATCGCCTCCCCGCCGTCGTGCCTGACCAGGAAGCAGGTGGCGCCGAGGTCGTCCGCGGCCGAGCGCAGCGCGGGGACCGCGGCCTGCTGCAGGTCGCGCTCCACGGTCGCCGCGAGCGCTGCGAGGCGGGGGCCGAGTTCGAAGAACCCCCGTTCATCGCGGACGACGAGGCGGTGCTCCTCCAGCGTGCGCAGCAGACGGTAGGCGATGGAGCGGTGCAGTCCGAGTTCGGCGGAGATCTCCGAGCTCGACGCCGCGGTGCCGCGCGCCGCGAGGACCTCGAGGATCCGCAGACCCCTCGACAGCGTCTGAGAGGTGACGCCGCTCGTGCTCCCCGCCGGATTCGCCATGCCCGTTCCTTTCGCACTTCGGCCCCGCCCGGGCGCGCGCCGAGCCGCTCCCCTTGCTCTGAGGCAGCAGGAGGTTTACGATGTGATCAATCGCTCCATAAACGATTTCTGGTTTCGATTATAGAGCATAGCTGGTGCAGTGTCACGAAGGAGCTCGACATGGAATTCCACCACCACGGCTACGAGTCCACCGATCCGCGCGTGCGCCCCGCGGAGGGGGCGGGCGTCGATCGGCCCGCGGAGATCCCGGACGAGGTCGACGTGCTCATCGTCGGGGCCGGGCCCGCGGCGATGCTGATCGCCGCGCAGCTCTCCCGCTTCCCCGAGCTCGCGGTCCGCATCGTCGAGCGCCGCGACGGCCGCCTGCCGGTGGGCCAGGCCGACGGCATCCAGGCGCGCACGGTCGAGACCTTCCAGGCCTTCGGCTTCGCCGAGCGCATCATCGCCGAGGCCTACCGCATCACCGAGACCGCGTTCTGGAAGCCCGATCCCGCGAACCCCTCGCGCATCGTGCGCACCGCGCGCACCCCCGACGACGCGCAGGGCCTCAGCGAATTCCCGCACCTCGTGGTGAACCAGGCGCGCGTGCTCGACTACTTCGCCGAGGCCGCGGCGAACGCCCCCGGCCGCGTCGCGCCCGACTGGGGCTGGGAGTTCGTCGACCTCGAGATCGCCGAGGCCGGCAGCCACCCCGTCACCGCGACGCT
>CALMSE010000224.1 GCA_937872275.1 uncultured Leucobacter sp.
CGCTACGCTCCGCGCGAGGGCGCGGGCGAGGTGCAGACGCCGCTCAGCGGGGAGGCCGCGCGGCGGCTCGCGGTCGGCGACCGGGTGTGGCTGCGGCACGCGAAGGCGGGCGAGGTCATGGAGCATGCGAACGGGGCGATCCCGGTGCGGGACGGGGCGGCCCTGGAGGAGCTGCCGACCTATCGAGGCGAGGGGAAGTGCTTCCTATGACGGCGACGTGGCGGAACTGGGCCCGCACCGAGCGCTCGTCGCCCGCGATGGCGGTCGCGCCGCGCGACATTGACCAGATCGTGCTGGCGGTGCGGCGCGCGGCCGAGACGGGGCATGCGGTGAAGCCCATCGGCGCCTCGCACAGCTTCAGCGGCGTCGGGGCGACCGACGGGCTGCGCCTCGACATGAGCCGCCTGCGCGGCCTCGTCGACGTCGACCTCGAACGCGGACGCGTCACGCTGTGGGCGGGCACGCACCTCTGGGAGCTGCCCGGCATCCTGAACCCGCTCGGCCTCGCCCTCGAGAACATGGGCGACGTCGACCGGCAGACGGTCTCGGGGGCCACGAGCACCGGCACGCACGGCACCGGCGTCGCGATCGGCGGGCTCTCGAGTCGCGTCACGGGGGCGACCCTCGTGACGGGCCGCGGCGAGGTGCTCGTCGTGAGCGAGGACGAGAACGCCGAGCTGCTGCCGGCCGTCGCCCTGGGCCTCGGCGCGCTCGGCGTGCTCGCAACCGTGACGATCCAGTGCGTGCCGCGCTATCTGCTGCGCGCCGTCGAGGAGCCGCTGCCGTTCGACGCCGTGCTCGCCGAGTTCGAGGCGCGCAGCCGGGCGGCCGACCACTTCGAGTTCTTCTGGTTCCCCCACACCGAGGGCGCGCGCACCAAGACGAACACCCGTCTGCCGCTGACGGCGGGGACGCGCCCGCTCGGCTCGGCATCGCGCTTCCTCGACGAGGAGCTCGTGAACAACGGCGCCCTCGGCGCGCTCGTGGGAGTCGGCCGCTGGGCGCCTGCCGCGACGCCGCGCATCAACCGCATGATCGAGAGCGTCTCGAGCCGGCGCGACTACACCGACGAGTCGCACCGGGTCTTCATCACCCGGCGGCGCGTGCGCTTCCGCGAGATGGAGTACGCGCTGCCGCTCCAGGCGGTGCCCGGGGCGATCCGGGAGCTGCGGGCGATGATCGAGCGGCGCGGCTTCCGGGTCTCCTTCCCGATCGAGGTGCGATCCGCCGCGGCCGATCCGCTCTGGCTCTCGACCGCGCACGAGCGCGAGAGCGGCTACGTCGCGGTCCACCGCTACTTCCGCGACCCCGATCGCGAGTACTTCCGAGAGGCGGAGGCGATCCTCGCCGCCCACGAGGGGCGTCCGCACTGGGGCAAGATGCACACGCTCGGAGCGGACGAGCTGCGCGGGCGGTACCCCCGCTTCGACGACTTCCTCGCGGTGCGCGAGCGGCTCGACCCCGATCGCGTCTTCGCGAACCCCTATCTGGACCGCGTGCTCGGGCGCTGACCCGGGAGGCCGAGGTCGGCGCAGCGCCCTCGGCGCCGCGGCCGCGCGAAGCGATGCGTCGCCCCGAGCGGCCGGGGCAGGCGCACTCAGGCTTTTCGAGGCAGCCCCGACTACGCTGCTGAATATGAGCGGAGCATGGATCGCCGTCATCGTCGTCGTCGGCATCATCGTCATCCTGGGCGTCTACGTCTGGGCGACGTACAACTCGTTGGTCACCCTGCGGGTGCGCGTCGACGAGGCGTGGAGCGACATCACGGTGCAGCTGAAGCGGCGGGCCGACCTGATCCCGAGTCTCGTCGAGACGGTCAAGGGATACGCGGCCCACGAGAAGGGCGTCTTCGAGGCGGTCACGCAGGCGCGCGCCGAGACCATCTCGGCGCAGACGCCGGGGGAGGCCTCGCTCGCCGAGAACCACATGCAGCAGGCGCTCAAGAGCATCTTCGCGGTCGCCGAGGCGTATCCCCAGCTGCAGGCCAGCCAGAACTTCCTGCAGCTGCAGGGCGAGCTCGTCGACACCGAGAACAAGATCCAGGCCTCGCGACGCTTCTACAACGGCGGCGTGCGCGAGTTCAACACGAAGATCCAGATCTTCCCGAACACGCTCTTCGCCCGCGGCATGGGGTTCAAGGAGCGCGAGTTCTTCGAGGTCGAGAACGTCGCGGCGATCTCCGAGCCGCCGCGCATCCAGTTCTAACGGGGAGGCGCGGTGTACCGGGCGATCCGGCGCAACAAGGTCAACAGCGTCCTCATCATCCTGCTCTTCCTCGCCA
>CALMSE010000225.1 GCA_937872275.1 uncultured Leucobacter sp.
TCCAAGAGGTGCTCCGCAATCGCCGAGGGGACGACAAGGGCTTCTCGCTCGTCGAACTCGCGGTCGTCATCGTCGTCATCGGCATTCTCGTCGCGATCGCGGTCCCGGTGTTCCTGGGTATCCAGGACGGGGCCAAGAAGGCGAGCGTCGAAGCAGCCGCGGCCAACGGCAGTGCCATCGTGGCCGGCGAGGTTGCAGCCGGCAACACCGTCGCTTCCACTTCGGCGGCGCTCACTGCTCTCGCGGAAGGCGATGTCACCGGTGTAGCCGCCACCGGCGCCGATCTGGAGGACTACTGCGTAACGGCGACCGGGTCGAACGGCACCGCTTCGAAGGGCCCCGGGTGCACCAGTCAGGGTTGGACTGCCAATCCCTAAGGCATGACACCACAGTAAGGCGAGGGCTGTTCGGACGAACCGGGCAGCCCTCGCCTCGCACGACAATTCGCGTGATCGGGGGTGGTTCCCATGAGGTGCGAGACGCATCGGGACGAGGAGGGGTTCTCGCTCATCGAGCTCGCAGTGGTTATCGTGGTGGTGGGAATCCTCGTCGCGATCGCCGTACCGCTCCTCTTCGAAGCAAGCTACGCCTCGCGCAAAGCGAACGCCGAGTCCGTTGCGGCGAACGCGGAGCGAGCGATCGCGGTCGACCTGACTCTTCATGGCACGTCGGATACTTCGGCCGGCACTCTCGCCGCTGAGCTCGACAAATTGCGGGAGGGCTTTGCCGCGGGGCTTCCGGGCGCGACCATCGTCGTGCAGCCCGTCTCGGTGTCGGATCTCTTCTGCGTGACCGCGACGGTGCCGGGCTTCGGCGCTGCCAACGCGGGCCCCGGCTGCTCCGATCCGGGTTGGCAGGAAGAATGACCGCCGGACCTCGTCCGGGCGGTGCCCGGGGAATTGCGCGCCTGCGCGCTCCGCTCCGCGATGACGCCGGGCTCGGCCTGACCGAGGTCGCGGTGGCCATCATCGTGCTCGGCATCATCCTGGTCGGCCTCTTCCCGCTCGTGGTCGACTCGCTGCGGCTCGCCGCACGCAACGCCCAGGTGGCGGAGGCGGGCCGCATCGTCTCCTCGCAGCTCGACGGCGCCCGCGAGGAGTTCCGGCCCCCGACCGTCTGCGCGCCCGAGGAGCGCGCACCGATCGCCGGTCTTCCGACCGGATTCGTCGGGTTCCGCACGGTGGTGTGCGCGGGAATGCTCGCGACCGTCACCGTCGAGGTCGCGCTGGCCGCGGATCCCGACCCCGACGCGGCGGTCGCGACGGCGGCCACCAAGGTGGTGACGGGCCAGTGAAGGGCAGGGCGGCTCGAGGAGACGACGGTCTGAGCCTCGTCGAGCTCGCGGTCTACATCGTGGTGCTCGGCATCGTGCTCGCGATCGTGACCGCGCTCGTCATCAGCCTCTTCCGCTCGGAGCGCACGGTCTCCGCCGTGACCGGCGGAGCCAACGACTCGCAGGTCATGACGACGGTGCTGCGCTCCGACGTGAGGAACGCCCTGGAGTTCGCCTCGCAGGACGGCGGGAACGATCTCGTGCTGGCCGTGGCCGGTCGAGACGAGGCCTTCGGCTACGAGTGCGTGCGCTGGCGGGTCGCGGGCGGCGCGCTCGTGAGGCAGACCCGAGCCGATGCGCTGCCCGCGGACTGGAGCGCCCCGCAGGAGTTCGCCGCGGGCGTGACCAGGCTGAACGGCGAGCCCTACTTCACGGGCGCTGCGGCGATCTCCCAGAGCAGCCCGCTGAGATACGGCTTCGCCGTCGCCACGACTGCGGACGGCGCGCTCGAGGTCAGCGGGAAGATCAGCAACGCCGGCTATTTCGGGGGAGATACGGCGTGCGTACCATAGACGGCACGGCCGGAGTGCAGGCCACGACGATCGCGTCGCGGGTGAGGGGACCCGGGTGCGGAGAGATGAGCGGGCGATGAGGATCTGGCGAGAGCGCACCCGTCGTATCGGGAGCGAGGAGCGCGGCGTCGCGCTGCCCATGGTGCTGCTCGTGTTCGTCGTCGGCGTGGCGCTCATCGCCGCCTTCCTCGTCTCCATCGTCGGTTCATCGCAGGTCACGACCGCCGCGAAGGCCGACGTGCAGGCCCAGGCCGCGGCAGAGGCCGGCATCGCTGCGATCTACACCGAGATGCTCGCGGCCGATGACCTGTGCGAGCTGCCCGCGATCGAGAGCCCCGCGGGCGAGGTGCCCGAGTACACCGCCTCGGTGACCGGGTGCGACGACTCCGCGTTCACGGTGACCGTGCGGTCCACCGGCATCGCCCCGAACGGTCAGCGGCAGACGGTCGAGGCGGTCTACCCGCTCGACGCCTCACCGAGCCAGAGCCCGCCGGTCGCGCTGCGCACCGGGAAGAACACCGTGCTCGCCAGCGACACGAAGATCCGGGCCGTCGACCCGGCCGCGCCCGCGAACCTCTTCGTCGAGAGCGGGAACTTCACCTGCACCGCGGGTGCGAAGATCGAGGGCTCCGTCTACGTGCTGAACGGCGGCGCCGAGCTGAGCGGAGCCTGCCCGATCGGCGGCGACCTGTACGCCAAGGGCGACATCGTCATCAACGGCAGCGGCAGGGTGTTCGGGGACGCGGTCTCGGTCTCGGGGAATGTGACGCTCTCCGGGGGCGCACGCGTCGACGGCAGCGTCTACGCCGCCGGCAACCTCGTCAGCGGCGTGCAGAACGGGATCGGCGGCAACGCGCACGTCGGCGGCAACGCGAGCTTCTCGGGGGCGACCCCCTCGGTGCTGGGCACGCTCAAATACGGAGGCGTCCTCAGCGGCTCCACCGCGTTCGTGGCGGGCGGTCCGCCCGTGAAGGCGGCGGCTCCGAGCCTCAGCATGCCGCACCCGCCGGTCTGGGTCGATCTCAGCATGGACACCATCACCGACGCGGGCTTCGCTCTGCAGCCCTGGCAGTCCGGCTGGGAGTGCTCGCCCTTGAACTGGGGCAGTCCCGTGGGCCTCTCCGCCTGGCAGACCTACACCTCGCCGAAGGTCATCGACGCCCGCGACTGCGCGAGCGGCTTCAACTTCGAGTACTGGGGGTACGAACTCAAGCTCAGGACCGATCTGGTGATCGTGGCGACCTCCTTCAACCTGCGCGGCTTCAAGATCTCCTCCGGCGACGGGCAGCCGCACAAGCTCTGGCTCGTCGTGCTGCCTCCGAAGACCTGCCCGGCCGCCTCCGACATCAAGCTCGACAGCATCGACTTCGTCGGAAAGAAGATCACCGCGCTCGCCTACTCGCCATGCGACATCTCGATGGGCAACTCCGGCGCGTACTGGCACGGCGCGATCTTCTCGGGATCCTTCAGCGGCACCCCGCTCTTCGACTACTCGTACATCGGGCTGCCGGGGCAGACGACCTCGGGCGGGCCCTGGGGCGGGGGCGATCCGACGCTCGCATCGGACCGAGCCATCCTGCAGCGCAACGTCGACACCCCCGACGCCTCGTGAGCACCGGGGCGCTGCTGCCCTGGCTCGTCGCCGGTGCCGGGGTGCTCGGGCTGCTCATCGGCTCGTTCCTCAACGTCGTCGTCTGGCGCGTGCCTCGCGGGGAGTCGCTGCTGCCCGCCAGCCGGTGCCCGCGCTGCGGCGCCGCGATCCGCCCCTGGCAGAACGTCCCCGTGATCTCCTGGCTGGCGCTTCGGGGGCGCTGCGCCTCCTGCCGCGCGCGCATCAGCATCCGCTATCCGCTCGTCGAGATCGGCACGGGAGCCGGCTTCGCGCTGACGACCTGGTGGTTCACCGAGGCCTTCGGCCCGCCCGCAGATCATTCCGCGGTGGCGGCCACCGGCTGGTGGGCGGCCCTGGTCGCCTATCTCTGGCTCGCGGCGGCGTCGATCGCGCTCGCCCTCATCGATCTCGAGTTCCGCCGTCTGCCCGATCCGATCGTGCGGCTCAGCATCGCCGTCGTCGCGGGGCTGCTCGCCCTCGCCGCGCTGCTCGCGGGGGACTGGGCGGGGCTGCTCGGCGTCGCCGGGGGAGCCGCGGCCCTCTTCGCGCTGTACCTCGCGATCGCGCTGGTCTACCCGCAGGGCATCGGCGGCGGCGACGTGAAGCTGGCTCCCGTGCTCGGCGCGGCGCTGGGCTTCGTCGGATGGGGCGCCCTCGCCGTCGGCGCCTTCGCCGGCTTCCTGTTCGGGGCGCTCAGCGGCCTGCTGCTCATCGCCCTTCGGCGCGCCACCCGCAAGACCGGCATCCCCTTCGGCCCGTTCATGCTGCTGGGCGCGTGGGTCGGACTCGCCTGGGGGGAGGACCTCATGGGGGCCTACCTCGGGCTGTTCGGGCTGAGCTGAGCGGTCGGCATGGAATGCGCCCAGGAGCCGCACAACGCGGGCTCCGGAGCGGCGCGGGTCGTCTCACAGGGGACGCAGTGCGCAACACGAGACCCCCAAACGGGGGCAATACCCGGGATTGCGCCCGGACACGGCTAGCCTGGGTTCCGGGGATGCGCCGTGCCGGCGTCCCGTGTCGGCCGGAGGGAGGGCGCGCGTGGTGCAGAGCATCGTCGGGCTCGACATCTCGAGCCGTCACCTGCTCGCCGCCGAGATCGAGGGCCCTGCAGGCAAGCACCCGACCCTGCTCCGGGCCCACCGGGTGGCGCTCGAGCCCGATGCGGCTCGCGACGGCGAAGTCATCGACGTCAACGCGGTGACGCAGGCCCTCCAGCGCCTGTGGCAGGAGGGCGGGTTCCGCAGCAGGCGGGTCGTGCTCGGACTCGGCAGTCAGCGGGTGCTCGTGCGCGAGCTCACCGTGCCGGTCATGCCCCTCGCGCAGCTGCGTCAGGCGCTGCCCTACCAGGTGGCCGACCTGCTGCCGGTGCCGGTCGACGAGACGATCCTCGACTTCTACCCGATCGCGCCGGTCGAGGGCAGCGCCCCCGCCGAGGCGCGCGGGCTGCTCGTCGCCGCGCTCAAGGACGCGGTCGACACGAACCTCGCCGCGCTCGACCTCGCGAGGCTCGGCGTCGCCGGCGTCGACCTCTCGGCGTTCGCGATGGTGCGTGCGCTCGCACCGAGCGGGGTGCTGAACGGCACGCACACGGTGGTCTCGGTCGGCACCCGGACGACCCACATCGTCGTCGTGCAGAACGGGGTCCCGCTCTTCGTCCGCATCATCCCGGCGGGCGGCGAGTCGATGACCGACGCGCTGGCGTCGCTGAGCGGGGAGAGCCGGGCGAACCTCGAGCTGGCGAAGCACCGGCTCGGCCTCGACGGCGTATCCCATTCGCAGTTCTCGGAGCTGTCGCGGGCGATGTTCGAGGCGGTTCGGCCGCTGATCGTCTCGATCCGCAGCACGATCGGCTATTACAACGGGCTCGAGGGCAGCAGCCCCGTCGAAAGCGTGATCCTGCTCGGCACGGACTCGCGCGTGCCCGGTCTGCCGCGGGCGGTCGCCGAGAACGTGCAACTGCCGGTGAGGCTCGTCTCCCCCCTCGAAGGGCTCCCGCTGGGGAGCGGCGTCGCCCCCGGGGCCTTCGACGAGTTCGCCCTCGACCTCGCGGTGCCGGTCGGCCTCGCGCTGGGGAGCGTGTGACCATGGCGAGGAAGAGCGCGTCGCGCATCGTCTACGGCGCGAGCCCCCGCGTCGACCTGCTGCCCGAGGCCCAGCGGGCGGAGCGCAGGCATCGGCAGACGCTGCCCCGGCTCCTGCTCGCGATCGTCGCGAGCGCCGCGGTGGCCGCGCTGCTCTGGTTCTCGGGCCTGGCCCAGGTGATGCTCGCGAGCCAGCGCCTGGTCGCGGCGACCGCCGAGGAGGCGGATCTCACCGCGCAGCTCGCCCAGTTCGCCGAGGAGCAGACCCTCATCGGCTCGGTCGACACCCTCACGCAGGAGCGACGCACCCTCTCCGCGTCGGAGGTGCTGTTCATCGACGTGTTCGACGAGATCGACGGCAGACTGCCGGGCGGCGTCGCCCTGATCCGCTTCACCGGCGCGCTCGCGGGTGAGGGCGCCGCTTCGAGCGCGGGCGAGCTCGCGGGCCTCGATCTGAACCCGCTCTGCGTGCCCGATGTCGCCTCGGTCACAGCCACTTTCAACGGGCCCGACCTCGCGCAGGCGCCGGCGTTCCTGCGCGACCTCGAGCAGCTCACCGGTTTCAAGTGCATCGTCGCGACGAAGATCGCCGCGTCGGAGGAACGAGGCGGGCAGGACATCACCGTGCAGATCGCCCTCACCGATGAGGCGCTCGCGCAGCGATTCGAGGAGGCCGGGGAGTGAGCACGAAGACGCGCCTCTGGGTGCTCGGCACGGCCGTGCTCTGCGCCGGCCTGATCCTGTTCGGCCTCGCCGCCGGGCTCATGCCGCAGCTCGCGACGGCCGCGAGCACGAACCAGTCGGTCGAGAACCAGCAGATGCTCAACGATCTGCAGCGCGCGAGGCTCGCCCAGCTGCAGACGGCGCGGCAGAACTCCGCCGAGCTGGAGTCGCAGCTGAACGAGCTGCAGGCCGCGATCCCCGGCGCAGGTGCGAGCGTCGAGTGGCTCGAGGAGCTGCGCGGGATCGAGGCGCAGACCGGGGCGCTCGTGAAGAACTACGAGGTGCTCGCGCTGCCCTCGCAGCAGACGGAGCCCGACGCGGCGCAGGGCGGCGACCCGGCCGAGGCCGAGGCCGAGGCTCGGGCCCCCGGCGCCCAGGTCATCTCGGTGACGCTCGAGGTCGTGGGCGACGAGAAGGCCGCCGTCGCCGCCTTCGTGCGCCAGGTGCAGGAGGGCAGCCGCCTCTTCCTGATCTCGAGCGTCGAGATCGTCGAGGAGCCGAGCAGCACCCCGCCATGGCGGGCCAAGGTCGAGGGCACCCTCTACGCCTGGCTCGGCTGACCCGAGGGGCGGAGTAGACTTGGAGTTCTCAGGGAAAGGGTGACCTCGTGACGTATGTGATCGCGCTTCCGTGCGTCGACGTGAAGGATCGCGCCTGCGTCGACGAATGCCCGGTCGACTGCATCTACGAGGGCGAGCGCTCGCTCTACATCCACCCGGACGAGTGCGTGGACTGCGGCGCCTGCGAGCCCGTGTGCCCCGTCGAGGCCATCTACTACGAGGACGACCTGCCCGGCGAGTGGGCCGACTACTACAAGGCCAACGTCGACTTCTTCGACGAGATCGGGTCGCCGGGCGGCGCGGCGAAGGTCGGCCCCTACTCCTTCGACCACCCGCTCATCGCGGCGCTCCCGCCGCAGGGCGAGTAGCCGACGCATGCCGACGCTGCGCGGCCCCCTGCCCGACTACCCTTGGGACGCCATGGCGCCCTATGCGGCGCGGGCCAAGGAGCACCCCGGGGGAGCCCTCGACCTCTCGGTCGGATCGCCCGTCGATCCGACCCCGGCTCCGATCGGGGAGGCCCTGGCGGCCGCGACCGATGCGCACGCCTATCCCGCCACGGCCGGTGCGCCGCGCCTGCGCGAGGCGATCGCCGACTGGTACCTGCGCCGCCGGGGCGTGACGGTCTCGCCTGCCGCGGTGCTGCCGACCATCGGGTCGAAGGAGCTCGTGGCGCTGCTGCCGTTCCTGCTCGGCATCGGCGCGGGGGAGGCCGTGGTCTTCCCGCGCATCGCCTACCCCTCGTACGAGATGGGCGCGGCCATGGTCGGCGCGGATCCGGTCGCCTCCGACGATCCGGCCGAGTGGCCGGATCGCACCGCCCTCGTCTGGCTGAACTCGCCCGCGAACCCGGACGGGCGGGTGCTCGACGTGCCCGAGCTGCGCGCCGCCGTCGAGCGCGCCCGCGAACTGGGCGCCGTGATCGTGGGCGACGAGTGCTACGCCGAGCTGGGCTGGGAGGGGCGATGGCGGGACGAGCGGATCCCCTCGATCCTCGATCCCCGAGTGACGGGGGAGGATCACCGCGGCGTCCTGGGCATCTACTCCCTCAGCAAGCAGTCGAACCTCGCGGGCTACCGCGCGGCATTCCTCGCGGGCGACCCCGAGCTCGTCTCCGGCCTGCTCAACGTGCGCAAGCACGCCGGGCTCATGGTGCCCGCGCCGGTGCAGGCCGCGATGGTCGCGGCCCTCGCCGACGAGGCGCACGTCGAGGTGCAGCGCGAGCGCTACCGGGCCCGCCGGGAGACGCTGCTGCCCGCGCTCGAGGCCGCGGGCTATCGCCTCGACGGCAGCGAGGCCGGCCTCTACCTGTGGGTCACGCGCGGCGTCGACGCCTGGCAGAGCGTCGCCGACTTCGCCGAGCTCGGCATCATCGTCGGCCCGGGCCACTTCTACGGCGACCACTCGCCGAATCACGTGCGCGTCGCCCTCACCGCGAGCGACGAGACGGTGGCCGAGGCCGCCAGGCGACTCGGCTCCGCGTGAGAACTTTCTCGATGTCGAGAGACTTTTTGCGGCTCGCTGGCGGGTCTTCGGCTCGCGCGGCCGCGCAAGTTCGCTAAGCTGGAGCGGTGTGCTGCGCCGCACCACGGCACCGGGCACTGCACTGACCTCACAAAGGAGACGACGTGACCGAAGCGATCCAGGGCCAGAATACGGGCACCGCAAAGCTGACCGTCGAGGGGCGCGAGGCCGAGTTCCCGGTATTGGCTGCGGCAGACGGCAACTCCAGCATCGACATCAGCACGCTGACCAAGCAGACCGGTCTGACCGCCCTCGACTACGGCTTCGTGAACACGGCGTCGACCAAGTCGGCGATCACCTACATCGACGGCGACGCCGGCATCCTGCGCTATCGCGGGTACCCCATCGAAGAGCTGGCCGCGCAGTCCACCTTCCTCGAGGTCGCCTATCTCCTCATCTACGGCGAGATGCCGACGGCCGATCAGCTCGCGGGCTTCGACAACGAGATCCGCCGCCACACGTTGCTCCACGAAGACATGCGGCACTTCTTCCAGAGCGTGCCGCACACCGCGCACCCGATGGCGGTGCTCTCGGGCGGCCTGCAGACCATGTCGACCTACTACGAGAACTCGCTCGACACCGCCGTGCAGGAGTTCGTGCACGTCAACACGATCCGGCTCCTCGCGAAGCTGCCCGTGCTCGCTGCTTACGCGCACAAGAAGTCGATCGGTCAGGCTCTGCTGTACCCCGACAACGACCTCAGCTTCGTCGAGAACTTCCTGCGGCTGAACTTCGGCAACCGCGCCGAGGACTACGCGATGAACCCGGTGCTCGTCGAGGCGCTCGACAAGCTGCTCATCCTGCACGCCGACCACGAGCAGAACGCCTCGACCTCGACGGTCCGCCTCGTCGGCTCGACCGGCGCCAACATGTTCTCGTCGATCTCGGCGGGCATCAACGCGCTCTCGGGCCCGCTGCACGGCGGCGCCAACGAGGCGGTGCTGGACATGCTCGCGCAGATCCGCGATTCGGGTCAGAGCGTCAGCACCTTCGTCGAGAAGGTCAAGCGCAAGGAGGACGGTGTGAAGCTCATGGGCTTCGGGCACCGCGTCTACAAGAACTACGACCCGCGCGCCCGCATCGTCAAGGAGAGCGCCGGCCGCGTGCTCGCCGAACTCGGCATCAACGATCCGCTGCTCGAACTCGCGCAGGAGCTCGAGCAGATCGCCCTCGAAGACGACTACTTCAAGGAGCGCAAGCTCTACCCGAACGTCGACTTCTACACCGGCGTCATCTACAAGGCCATGGGCTTCCCGACCCGCATGTTCACCGTGCTCTTCGCGATCGGCCGCCTGCCGGGCTGGATCGCCCAGTGGCGCGAGGCGCACGAGGACGCGCAGACGAAGATCGGCCGGCCCCAGCAGCTCTACATCGGGTCGGGCGAGCGCCACCTGGAGCGTTGACCCGGCGATCCTCCGGTCTCGCCCGCAAGGGGTCGTGATCCGGGGCGTGCAGGGTGCCCGCACCCCGCATCGCGACCCGGTGCGGCCTCTAGCTGCGCCTGCCGTCCCACCCGTCGGCTCGGAGTGACGCCGTTCGCTCGACGTCGACGTCGGAGCTCTCGTCGTGCTCGCAGCCCGGGATGCCCGAGTCCCACGCGATATCTCCGGAGCGCCATGTCCAGGCGGGCGCGACGCCCCGTTCCGGGCGGGACAGCCCTCATCCGCCGCCCTAGGCGTGCAGGGCGGAGTTCAGCGCGATGCCAGCGCCCGTGCGCGGCAGCGCCTCCACGGCCCCGCTCGTCGAGTTGCGGCGGAAGAGCAGGCTCGGGAGCCCGGAGAGCTCGACGGCCTTCACCTCGACGGGCGCGCCCCCGCTCTCGGAGGTGCCGTGCGGCAGCAGCACCTTGGTACCCGCGGTGACGTAGAGGCCGGCCTCGACGACGCTGTCGTCGCCGATGGAGATGCCGATGCCGGAGTTGGCGCCGAGCAGCGCCCGCTCGCCGATCGTCACCCGCTCGGTGCCGCCGCCCGAGAGCGTGCCCATGATCGAGGCGCCGCCGCCGATGTCGGAGCCGTCGCCGACGACGACGCCCTGCGAGATGCGCCCCTCGACCATCGACGCGCCGAGCGTGCCGGCGTTGAAGTTCACGAAGCCCTCGTGCATCACGGTGGTGCCGGGGGCGAGGTGCGCGCCCAGTCGCACGCGGGAGGTGTCGGCGATGCGCACGCCTGCGGGCACGACGTAGTCGGTGAGCCGGGGGAACTTGTCGAGGCCGGCCGCGGTGATGCCCGCACGGCGCAGTGCGGGGAGGCGTTTCGCGTATTCCGCGGGAAGCATGGGGCCCGCGGTCGTCCAGGCGACGTTCGGCAGGGCGCCGAAGATGCCGTCGAGGTTGATGGTGTTGGGGAGCACCAGGCAGTGCGAGAGCAGGTGCAGCCGCAGGTAGGCGTCCTCCGTGCTCGCGGGCGGGGCGGCGAGGTCGATCTCGATGTTGATGAAGCGCAGTTCCACCCCGCGGCGCTCATCGGAGCCGGCCAGCTCCGCGAGGTCGGCCGGCGCGATGAAGGGGTCGCGATCCGCCGGCCGCGAACCCAGCCGGGGCTCGGGGAACCAGGCGTCGAGAACGGTTCCGTCGGAGGCGTGTGTGGCGAGGCCGGCGCCCCACGCTGCATGCGATTCAGTCATAGCTCTAGGGTAGTAGGGTGAGCGATGAGCAGGAGACACCGGTGCTGGACTTCACGGCGGGCCCGGTGGGCCTGACCCGGCAGCTGTGCGACATCCCCTCGGTGTCGGGCGGCGAGCGGCGGATCGCCGACGCGGTCGAGGCGGCGCTCGCCGGCGCCGGGCATCTCTCGGTGGTGCGCGACGGCGACACGATCGTCGCGCGCACCGAGCTCGGTCGCGACCGCCGGGTCGCGATCGCCGGGCACCTCGACACGGTGCCGATCGCCGACAACCTGCCGAGCCGCGAGGCGCTGGACCCCGCGACCGGCGAGACGGTGATCTGGGGCCGCGGCACCGTCGATATGAAGGCGGGCGTCGCCGTGCAGCTGGCGCTGGCGCTCGAGCTCGCGGAGCCCGCCGTCGATCTCACGTGGATCTGGTACGACCACGAGGAGGTGTCGAGCGACCTCAACGGCCTCGGCCGGATGCAGCGCCTGCGCCCCGAGCTGTTCGCGGCCGACTTCGCGATCCTCGGCGAGCCCTCGAACGGCACGATCGAGGGAGGCTGCAACGGCACGCTGCGCGCGCGCGTCTCGATGCACGGCCGACGCGCTCATTCGGCGCGATCGTGGACCGGGGTGAACGCTATCCACCGCGCCGCCGAGATGCTCGACCGGCTCGCCAGCTTCGAGGCCGAGACGGTGCGCGTCGACGGGCTCGACTACCGGGAGGGGTTGAACGCGGTGCGCGTCTCCGGGGGCGTGGCGGGCAACGTGATCCCCGATCGCTGCGACATCGAGGTGAACTACCGTTTCGCGCCGAGCCGCAGCCCCGAGGAGGCCCGGGCCTTCGTGCGCGCCTTCTTCCGCGGCGCCGACGAGGTGGAGATCGTGGATCTCGCGCCGGGGGCGCGGCCCGGCCTCGATGCGCCGCTGGCGCAGGCCTTCGTGCACGCGGTGGGGCGCGAGCCGACCGCCAAGGTCGGCTGGACCGACGTGTCGCGCTTCGCCGAGCTCGGCATCCCCGCCGTGAACTTCGGGCCGGGGGACCCCTCGCTCGCGCACGCCGATGACGAGCGGGTGCCGGTCGCGCAGATCGAGGAGAGCGCGGCGGCGCTCCGGGCCTGGCTGAGCGCCGGCCTTCCCGCGTGACATCGCGGGAACTCGGGATTTCCCCCGTTCACGGGCCTGCCGATACAATTGTCCGGTAGGCGCACGAGTTAAGGAGACGCAATGGCGGCAATGAAACCGAGAACCGGCGATGGGCCTATGGAGGCGGTGCGGGAGAGCCGCGTGATCGTGGTGCGGGTTCCACTCGAGGGCGGTGGTCGTCTGGTGGTGTCGGTGAACGACGCCGAGGCGACGGAGCTGCGCGATGTGCTGAGCGCCGTGCTGGACGGCTGAGACCCGCCCGTTCAGGGCGCACGAACGCGGAAACCCGCTCACTCCCATCGATGCGGTGAGCGGGTTTCGGCGTTGAACGGCGGCTGCGGGGCCGGGCCGGGCTCAGCCGTCGAGACGAGTCAACGTCAGGAGGCCGTCGCCGGCCGGGCTCAGCGCTGCCGCGATCCCGGGCGACTCGTCGACCATCGCGAGCAGGTCGCGCATGTTCTGCGTCGCGGCATCGCGGGCCGCGGGATCGGGCACCCGGCCGTGCGCGAACGCGCCGACGACGACGATGGTGCCGCCCGGGCGCACGATCTGCAGCGCGAGTTCCACGTTCTCGAGCAGGCGCAACGGGCTCTCGTCGAGCACGACGAGGTCGTAGGCGCCGAGGTTCAGCCGGGGCAGCACCTGTCCGGCATCGCCCTCGATGAGGCGCAGACGGGCGCCCGCGATGTCCGCGCCCGCGAAGATCTCGCGGGCCTGGCGCAGGTATTCGGGCTCGATCTCGATCGAGGTGAGGTGGGCCTCGGGAGCGTAGCGGAGGAGGGCGAGGCCGCTCACCCCGACCCCGGTGCCGATCTCGAGGATCGCGCGCGCACCGGTGGCGGCGGCGATGGCCGAGAGCGCCGCCGAGACGGCCCGGCTGACGGGTTCGATGCCGAGTTCGAGGGAGAGCCGGCGCGCCCGCACCTGCGCGTCGGTCTCGGTCGGGTACTGCTCCGCGTACTGCCAATTGCTCTCGAGTCGGCTCACTGATTCCTCCGTGGGTCCGCGGGCCTGCCCGCGCCCATCACTGTAGCCGCGTCTCGCTCCGGAGCCGCCGTCACACGCTGCGCAGCCGCGAATCCGCAGCGAGATGACACCCCGCGAACACTGTCCGCGAGTGTCGCCGTGCGGCCGGGGTGCGCCACTACACTGTGACGTATGGGGCTGACGATCGACAAGATCCTGGTGATCCTGGTGATCGCCATGATCGTGCTCGGCCCTGAGCGCCTGCCCGGATACGCCAAGAAGCTGGGCGAGCTCACCCGCAGCGTGAGGCGCATGGCCGACGGCGCGAAGGATCGGCTCCGCGACGAGATGGGCCCCGACTTCGACGAGGTCGACTGGAAGCAGCTCGATCCGCGGCAGTACGATCCGCGCCGCATCATCAGGGACGCGCTCGTGGAGGATCAGCGGGCCGCGGAGCAGGAGGAGCGGCGTGCGGGACGGCCCGATCCGCAGCCGCGATTCGCCGGCCCGGCGGGCGACGCGCTGAACTTCGACGAGGAAGCCACGTGAGCGAGGCCGAATCGGAGGAGCCCGAGCGGTCCCACCGAGACCGCGACCCCTTCGAAGAGCACCATGTGCGGCACCTGCTGACCGAGAACTCCAGACTGGAGCGCTCGCTGAGCGAGTTGCGCCTCGGCATCGACTCCCACTCGATCGTCGCGTTCACCGACCCGCAGGGCGTGATCCTCGAGGTCAACGACAAGTTCGTCGAGATCTCGCAGTACAGCCGCGAGGAGCTGATCGGGGCGCCGCAGAGCATCGTGAACTCGGGCCATCACCCCGACGCCTTCTTCGCGGACATGTGGCGCACGATCACCCGGGGCCGGATCTGGCAGGGCACGATCTGCAACCAGGCAAAGGACGGCACCGAGTACTGGGTCGCGACGACCATCGTGCCGATGCTCGACGGCGAGGGGCGGATCGAGCGCCATCTGTCGATCCGCACCGATGTCACGCTGCTCCACTCCGCGGAGGTCGGCGTGCGCCGTCTGGCCTACTCCGACCCGCTCACCGGGCTGCCGAACCGGGTCAGGATGCTCGGATACCTGAGCGCGAGCGCGAGCGGGGAGTCCGCCGAGGGCGGTCCGTCGGTCTACGTCACCGCCGAGTCCGACGACCTGCTCATGATCAACGACACCTTCGGCTTCCCGGCCGGGGACCGCTTCCTGCGTCGCATCGCGGACGCGCTGAACGGCCTGCACGCGGCGGACGAGGGGGACGGGCGGGGCGACGGGAGCGCGCCCGATGCGGCCGCGCTCCCGTCGCTCGGCCACCGGCTCGAGCTCGTCGCCCGCGTCGGCTCAGCCGCCTTCGGCGCGGTGTTCTCGGGCTTCGACGACGACGACGAGGCGAAGGCCGAAGCCGAGATGGCCGTACTGGCCGAGCGCATCAGGGAGCTGCTCGAGGGCGTGGTCGTGGGGGAGCTCGGGGTCGGCGTCCAACCGGTGATCCGGGTGAGCTACGTGCCCTACCGCCCGGGAGGCGAGCTCGACGGTGCCGACGTGTTCACCCGCGCGGAGATCGCCCGCAGACACGGGCGTCGCGCGCGTCGAGGCGAGCCGAGCGCGCCTACGGCCTTCGAGCAGTCGATGGTCGACGAGGTGCGGGAGCGCGCCGAGCTCGTGCGCGACCTGCGCCGCTGCGTCGCGGAGCAGCGGCTGCGGCTGCACCTGCAGCCCGTCGTGACGGCGGATCGCCAGGTCATCGGCTACGAGGCCCTCGTGCGATGGGCCGACGAGAAGCGGGGGCTCCTGGCGCCGGCGGATTTCATCCCCCTGGCGGAGCGCACGGGCCTCATCATCGAGATCGGCGACTGGGTGCTCGACGAGGCCTGCCGCATCCTCGCGGCGTGGGCCAGGTGCGCCGAGACCCGCGAGCGCACCATCTCCGTGAACGTGAGCGAGCGCCAGCTCCGCAGCGGCGTGCTCGTCGAGTCGGTGCGCGCGGCGCTCCTCCGCCACGGCGCCCCTCCCGAGCGGCTGAAGCTCGAGGTGACCGAGAGCGAGCTGCACAGCGACCTCGAGCGCTCGGTGCAGATCCTCGCGGAGCTTCGCGCGGAGCACGTGCAGATCTCGCTCGACGACTTCGGGACCGGGTACTCCTCGCTCAGTCACCTGAACCGCCTGCCCGTGCAGCAGCTGAAGATCGACCGCTCCTTCGTCACCGAGATCACCGGAGGCATCACGAACATGGCGATCGTCGCCGCCATCGTGCACCTCGCGCGCCTCATGCGGCTCAGCGTCGTGGCCGAGGGCGTCGAGACGGAGGAGCAGTTCGACGCGCTCGTGAGCCTGGGCGTCGACGCCTTCCAGGGCTTCCTCTTCGGGCATCCCGCGCCGCTCGAGGTCTGAGCGGGCGGACTGCGCCGGCGGACGGGCTGCGCAGGAGGGCGGGTCGGCGGTGCGCCGACGGCCGACTAGACCGGCGTCACGCCGAGCGGCCTGCCCGCGAGACCGCGGGGCCGATCCGCCAGCATCTCCGCGATGCGCGCGACCTCATGCGAGGCGGGGTCGCCGGGCAGGGCGAGCACCGCCGGGGTGCCGGCGTCGCCCGCCGCGCGGAACTCGGGGCTGAGCGGCACGCTGCCGAGCAGCGGCACGGGTCCGTGCTCGGCGTCGCTCAGGCGATCCGCGACGGCCCGCCCGCCGCCCGAGCCGAAGAGATCGAGCACCGTGCCGTCGGGCTGGGCGAGACCCGCCATGTTCTCGATCACGCCGATGACGCGCTGCCCGGTCTGCCGCGCGACGAGCGCGCTGCGCACCGCGACGTCGGCCGCGGCCGGCTGCGGCGTCGTGGCCACGAGCACCTCGGCGCGGGGGAGCAGCTGCCCCACGCTGATCGCGATGTCGCCCGTTCCCGGCGGCAGGTCGAGCAGCAGCACGTCGAGGTCGCCCCACCAGACGTCGGTGAGGAACTGCTCGATGGTGCGGTGCAGCATGGGCCCGCGCCACGACACCGCCGTCTCGCGCGGATCGGCGCCGCCGAGGAACATGCCGATCGAGATCACCCGCACCCCGTGCGCGACGGGGGGCAGGATCATGTCGTCGACGCGGGTCGGCGGCTCGGTGCGGCCGTCGCGGCTGAGTCCCATGAGCGCGGGGATCGAGAAGCCGAAGACGTCGGCGTCGATGACGCCGACGGAGAGGCCGCGTGCCGCGAGCGCCGCCGCGAGGTTCGCGGTGAGCGACGACTTGCCGACGCCGCCCTTGCCGCTCGTGACGGCGATCACGCGGGTGAGCGAGTCCTCGCCGAACTGCAGCGGGCGATGCGCGCGATCGCCGCGCACGGTCTCGACGAATCGGCCCCGCTCCTCGGGGGTCATCACGCCGACCTCGACGCGCGCCGAGGAGACGCCCTCGGCGCCCTCCGCCGCGGCGAGCGTCTCGGCCTCGATGCGCCGGGCCGCGGGACAGCCCGCGATCGAGAGCTTCAGCCGGACGGTCGCCGCTCCGGCCTCGTCGACCTCCGCGGCGGCGATCATGCCCAACTCGGTGATGGGGCGCAGGATCTCGGGATCGCGCACCTCTGCGAGCGCGTTCCAGAGCGCCTGCTCGACGGGGCGGGGCTCAGGCACCGGACTCGGATCCCTCGGCCGACCCGCGGGGCGCTCCGAGCCCGTCGACGGGTTCCGGACCCGGTGCGGGCGCTTCGAGCGGCGACTCGTCGAGGGTCCCCTCGGCGCTCCGTTCGAGCTCGAGGTCGGCGAGCAGGGCCCGAAGCTCGGCGCGCACGAAGTCTCGATCGGGCAGATCCTTGATCGCGAGCCTGAGCGCCACCACCTCGCGGGCGAGGAACTCGGTGTCGGCGAGGTTGCGCTCGGCGCGCTGGCGGTCCTGCTCGATCTGCACCCGGTCGCGGTCGTCCTGCCGGTTCTGCGCGAGCAGGATCATCGGCGCGGCGTAGGAGGCCTGCAGCGAGAGGATCAGGGTGAGCGCGGTGAAGCCGAGGGCGGCGCTGTCGAAGCGCCACTGCTCGGGGGCGACCGTGTTCCAGGCCAGCCAGGCGATGCAGAACAGGGTGAGCACGAGCAGGAACCACGGGGTCCCCATGCCGCGGGCGATCGCCTCGGTCCAGCGGCCGAAGGTCTCGTTGCTGCTGGTGCCCCCGCCGTCGTCGCCGAGATCGCCGCGCCCGCGGTAGCCCCGCCGGCCGGCCGCCTGGGGGGAGTCGAGGCTCGTGTCGCCCCCGCGACCTCCGAACAGCCTCATCGCCGCGCCCGCCGTCGGTGTGCCGGCGCCTGGTCGTCGGCGTGGCGCCAGTCGTCGGGCAGCAGGTGGTCGAGCACGTCGTCGATCGTGACGACTCCCACCAGGTGGTGCTGATCGTCGACGACGGGCAGCGCCACCATGTCGTAGCTCGCGAGACGCCGGGCGACCTCGGCCGCGCTCGCGTGCACCGGGATCGCCTCGATCGCGGTGTCGAGCAGCGCCGAGAGGCGCTCGTGCGGAGGGAAGCGCAGCATGCGCTGGAAGTGGGCCATGCCGAGGTACTCGCCGGTCGGGGTCTCGAAGGGCGGATGGGTGACGTAGACGGCCGAGGCCATCGCGACGGGCACCTCGGCCCGGCGGATCAGCGCGAGGCCCTCGGCCACGCTCGACTCCCCCGAGAGCACGATGGGCGAGGGGCTCATGAGGCCGCCCGCCGTGTCGGCGTCGTACTCGAGAAGACGGCGCACGTCCTCCGCCTCCTCGGGCTCCATCAGCTCGAGCAGCTCCTCGCCCTGGGCGGCGGGCAGTGCGGAGATGAGGTCGGCCGCGTCGTCGGGCTCCATCTGGTCGAGCACGTCGGCGGTGCGGTCGCTGTGCAGCTGGGCGAGCAGCGCCAGCTGATCGGCCTCCACCATCTCCTCGAGGGCGTCGGCGACCCGATCGTCGGGCAGCTCGTCGATCACCTCGAGCATGCGCGAGTTCGGCAGCTCGAGCAGCGCCTCGGCGAGGTCCGCCGGCTTCAGGTCGACGAGGGTCTGGATCAGCAGCCCGGCCGACTGCGCCTTCGCCGACTCGCTCGGCAGCCGGATGTCGGCCCAGCGCACGATGCGCGTATCGCCGCGGGCGAAGGGCGCCGAGGGCCGGGGCAGCCGCACGAACAGCTCGGAGACGAGCCACTCGCCGCTGCGCGCGCGGTCGATGGCCGCGTCCTCGATCGTGGCCGAGGTGCCGTCGACGAGGGTCACCTCGCGCCCGATCATCTCGGCGATCATGCGGGTCTCGCCGCCGCGCTGTTCGAAGCGGCGCACGTTGATGAGGCCGGTCGCGATGATCTGGCCCGCCGCGATCGAGGTGATGCGCCCGATGGGCACGAAGACGCGGCGTTTGCCCGGGATCTCGACGATCATGCCGACGACCCGCGGCGCCGCGCTCGCGCGGTAGACCACGAGCACGTCGCGCACCTTGCCGATGCGGTCGCCCGCGGGGTCGAACACGCCGCGCCCCGCCAGGCGCCCCACGAAGACCCTCGAACTGCTCACCCCTCCAGGGTAGTGCTCGAACGCGTCCGCGCGCTGCGCCCGCTCAGGCTGAGATGGGAGAATCGGAGGATGAGCACTCCCACCCCGAATCCCGGGCGGCGCATGTCGCGGATGCCCGAGCTGCCGAAGGGCGAGGTCATCTCGACCTACGACCGCTACGCCGACGCGATGCAGGCCGTCGACCGCCTCGTGCGCGCCGACTTCCCGGTGAACGAGGTCTCGATCCTCGGCAACGACCTGCGCAGCGTCGAGCGCGTGACCGGCAGGCTGAGCTACGGCCGGGTCGCCCTGATGGGCGCGCTGTCGGGGGCCTACCTCGGCCTCTTCCTCGGTCTCCTGCTCTTCATCTTCCAGCCCGAGAACGCGGCGATCTTCGGCGTGTTCCTCGCCGCGATCGCCATCGGAGCGGGCTTCGGCATGCTCTTCGCCGTGCTCTCCTACGCGATGAACCGCAACCGCAGGGGCTTCTCCTCGGTGATGCAGTTCGTGGCCTCCCGCTACGACCTCATCACCGAGCCCGCGCTCGTGGGTCGCGCGCGCGGCATCCTGAGCGGCCTCGGCGAGGAGGGCGAGTGACCGCTCAGGCGGATCCGGCGAGGGCCCGCCCGCGGTAGGCCGTCGGCGAGCAGCCCGCATGCGCCCTGAACGCGTGCGAGAAATGCGACGCCGAGGCGTAGCCGCAGGCCGCCGCGACCTCCCGCACCGAGCGGTCGCCCGTCGCGAGCAGCTCCTCGGCCCGCCGCATGCGGGCGTCGGCGATGAAGCGGCTCGGCGAGCCGCCGCGCTCCTCGAACACGCGGGCCAGCTGCCGCTCCGAGAGGTGCACGGCCGCGGCGACCTCTCGCACGCCGAGCCCGGGCTCGTGGAGCCGGGTCTCGATGTGCCGGACCGCGGCGGAGTAGTGGCCCGGAGCGAGGGTCTCGCGCGCCGTGCGCTCGAGTGCGCGGATGAGGCGATCCGCCGCGGTGCCGAGCCGGGCATCGCCGCCTCCGCCGCGCAGGCCGGCGTAGACGTGCTGCAGGGCCTCGGGGGCGCCGGCGCCCGCGCCCGAGCGCGAGAGCCCGGTGCGCAGCCGCGCGCAGGGTCGCCTGCGCCACTCCTCTGCGAGCGGCATGCCGCCCTCTCCCGATTCGAAGAGCACGAGTCGCGTGTCGTCGTGGAACGAGATGAAGAAGGGATCGGCCGGATCGTAGACCAGCGTGTCGCCCGGGCCGGCGATCTCCATCGCCCTGCGCGACCAGTACATCGCGCGCCCGGAGAGCACGGTCGTGAAGTAGAGGGATGCCCCCGATCCGCTCCTCGCAGTCCCGGTGAGGTCGACGACGTGGCCGTTGCTCGCGAAGCTGTGCACGCGGCCCGCGTCGACCTCCATGGCCGCGTGGTCGCTGACGATGCCCTCTTCGCTCAGGGGGCGGTAGTCGGCGACGAAGAGCGCCTCGCTGAGGTGCTCGCGCCAGGCCTCCGTGCGCTGGGCCGCCGGATAGTCGAGGGTGCTGAAGCGCTCGAGCATCGGACTCCCTCCGCCGTCGCCGCCCGGACAGCCCCACTATAACGCGGCGCGGCCGATCCCGCGCCGGTAGGGCGCGCCGCTCAGCCGCGCCGGTAGGCCGCCGCCGGGTGGTCGTCCCCGACCCTGCTCCGCCCCTCGCCGTAGTAGTACTCGCGCAGGGTGCTGCCCGCGTAGTCGTCCCACACCCGCCCGCGCTTCTGCAGCTCCGGCACCACGAGCTCCACGAACTGCTCGTAGGTCTCGGGCGAGACGGCGTGGAAGAGGTTGACGCCGTCCAGCCCTGCGGTCTCGACCCAGTCCTCGATCTCGTCGGCGACCGTCTCGGGGCTGCCGACGATCACCGGTCCGACGCCGCCGATCCGCATGAAGTCCACGAGATCCGCCGTGGTCCACTGCTTCGAGGGATCGGCGGTGGTGAGCAGCGCGAGGGTCGATCGCATGGAGTTCGTGTCCACGTATTCCAGCACCTGGTCCGGGGTGAAGGTCGACATGTCGACGCCCGACCAGCCGCCGTAGAGCGCGAGCGAGCCCTCCGGGGTGGCGTACGAGACCGCCTCGTCGTACAGGCGCTCGGCCGCCGCGTCGCTGTCGCCGACGATCACCGTGATCTGCTGCATGATGCGCAGCGCGTCGCGCGGGCGGCCGAGCTGCTCGGCCTCGTCGCGCAGGGTGCCGACGATCTTCCCCGCGATGTCCTTGCGCATGCCGTTGATGAACACGCCCTCGCCGTGCTGCGCCGCGAAGGTCGCGCCGCGCGAGGAGGCGCCGGCCTGGAAGATCACCGGCGTGCGCTGGGGCGAGGGCGAGGTCAGGTGGATCCCGGGAACGCTGTAGTGCCGGCCCTCATGGCCGATCGCATGCACCTTGGCGGGGTCGGTGAAGACGCCCGACTCGCGGTCGGCGAGCACCGCGTCCTCCTCCCACGAGCCCTCCCAGAGCTTGTAGACGACGTCCATGAACTCGTCGCCCATGTCGTAGCGCAGGTCGTGGTCGAGCTGCCGCTTCAGCCCGAGGTTGCGCGCGGCGCTCTCGAGGTACGAGGTGACGACGTTGAAGCCCATGCGGCCCTTCGTGAGGTGGTCGAGGGAGGAGAAGCGCCGAGCCAGCGCGTAGGGCTGCTCGTAGGTGGTCGCCGCGGTGACGGCGAAGCCGAGCCGGGAGGTGGCGGCCGCCATCGCCGAGATCAGGGTGAAGGGGTCGAGGATCGGCACCTGGGAGGCGTTGCGCAGCGCGGCATCGGGGGATCCGCCGTAGACGTCGTACACGCCGAGCACGTCCGCGAGGAAGAGCGAGTCGAACTTGCCGCGCTCGAGCGTCTTCGCGAGATCGACCCAGTACTCGAGGTCGGTGTAGCCCTCGGCAGCCTTCGAGCGCGGATTGCGCCAGGCCCCCGAGGTGTGCTGGCACGGGGTGGCGATCTGGAAGGCGTTGAGGCTGATCCTCTTGCTCATGGTGCTCCTTTGCGACGGCATCTTTCGAGAGTGGGGCGATCCGCGTCCGGCGGGAGTGAGACGGACCGGGCGGGAGACCCGCGCTTCCATTCAACTGCGCCGTCGGACGCGGGGTTTGCAGGAATCGGACGCCGTCGTGCGGAGATCGGACGCGTCCGATGCGGGGAGCCGGGCCTTTGGGAGGCTGGCACCGATGAGAGGAGCGCACATGCGCGAACCGGAAGGACCGCCCGCGCTGTCGGCGGTCGGCGCGGCGTGGATCGCGCGTCGCGGTCGGCGCGTCGTGACCCTGGTGAGCATCGCCACGCTGCTGGCGATGTCCACCTGGTTCGCGGCCTCCTTCGTGCTGGTCCAGCTGCGACCCGCCCTGCGCCTCGAAGCGTGGCAGGAGGCGCTGGTCACCGTGGCGGTGCAGCTCGGATTCGCTCTCGGCGCCCTGCTCGTGAGCGCCGCGGGTCTGGCCGACCGCGTGCGCGAACGTCATCTCTTCGCGCTCTGCGCGGGCGGTGCGGCGGCGGCGAACCTGACCGCGCTCGTCACCCGGGATCCGGCGCTCGTCGTCGCCTCCCGATTCCTGGTGGGCTTCCTGCTCGCCGGGGTCTATCCCGCGGCGCTCGCGATCGTCGGCACCTGGGTGCGGCCGCGGAGCCGCGGCTGGGCGCTGGGGCTCGTGATCGGGGCGCTCACCCTGGGCTCGGCGCTGCCGCATCTGGTCGCCGCCGCCGCGCCTCTCGACTGGCGCGCGGTGCTCGTGACGACGAGCGTTCTCACCGCGGTCGGGGCGGCGCTGGCGCTCGCGACCGGGCGCGACGGTCCCTGGCGACCCGAACGGCGGAGCTTCTCGCTTCGCGAGGTCGTGCGGGTGCTCGCCGACCGGAAGGTGCGCCTCGTCATCCTCGCCTACCTGGGCCACATGTGGGAGCTGTACGCGATGTGGGCGGCGATCGGCGCCTTCTTCGCCTGGCGGCTGCACCGCCAGGACGATCAGGCGATCGCGTCGATGCTGGCCTTCTGCGTGATCGGCGTCGGCGCGATCGGCTGCGTCGCGGGGGGCTGGCTCGCCGCTCGCCGGGGAAGCGCGGCGGCGGCCGGTGCCTCCCTCGTCGTGTCCGGCGCCTGCGCCCTCGCGCTCGCGCTCAGCGGAACCTGGCCGACCTGGCTCGTGGTCGCCGCAGCGGCGCTGTACGGCTTCTCGGTGATCGCCGACTCGGCCCAGTTCTCGGCGCTCATCGTGGCGGCGGCTCCGCCGGCCTACATGGGGACGGCCCTCGCCTTCCAGCTCTCCGCGGGCTTCGCCCTGTCCGCCGTCAGCGTCCTGCTCACCCCCTGGCTCGTGGCCTTCCTCGGCTGGAGCGGCTTCTTCCTCGTGCTCGCTCTCGGCCCGGTCGCCGCTCTGCTGGCGCTCCGTGCCCTCCGGTCGCTGCGCTGACCCCGGTCGGGACGGTCGCGCGCCCCGGGAACGGGGCAGGAATAAACCGCGCCGCACCGCGGTTGCCACCCTGTGAGATCGCGCGAGAGCGCGATCGAAGCTTCCGTCGAGAAAGGCAGTCCATGACCATCACCGCAGAACAGATCCCCGGGTACCGCGTCGGCACGTGGGAGGTGGACCCCACCCACTCCGAGGTCTCCTTCTCTGTGCGCCACCTCGCCATCAGCAAGGTGAAGGGCCGGTTCGAGAAGTTCCGGGCGACCTTCGAGACCGCGGAGAACCCGCTCGACTCGAAGGTGACGGCGAGTGCCGAGGTCGCCTCGGTGAACACGAACGAGCCGAAGCGGGACGAGCACCTGCGCACCAGCGACTTCTTCCTCGCTGAGAAGTACCCCACCATCGACTTCGTCTCGACCGGGGTGCGCGAGGAGAACGGCGAGTTCTTCGTGGACGGGGATCTCACGATGCGCGGTGTGACGAAGCCCGTGACCTTCGACTTCGAGTTCGGCGGCTTCGGCGAGGATCCCTACGGCAACTACAAGGCCGGCTTCACCGCCACCGCGGTCGTGAGGCGCGAGGATTTCGGCCTCGACTGGAACGCGCCCCTCGAGAAGACCGGGGGCATGCTCGTCGGTTCGGACGTGACGATCACCCTCGAGGTGCAGGCGGCCCTCGCTCAGTAGCGCGGTCCGTTCGCGGGTCGTGCTGCGGGAGCCGCCGGGGCCGTCTCGGCCTCGGGTCCGCGCCTCACCGTCTCAGCGGGCCCGGGCCGCACGCACCCACTCCTCCACGTCGTCGGCGGTGCGGGGGATGGCAGCCGAGAGGTTCCGGCAGCCGTCCCCCGTCACCACGATGTCGTCCTCGATCCGCACCCCGATGCCGCGGTACTCCTCGGGCACCGTGAGGTCGTCGGGCTGGAAGTAGAGGCCCGGCTCGATCGTGAAGCACATGCCGGCCTCGACCGTGCCGTCGAGGTACATCTCGCGCCGCGCCTGCGCGCAGTCGTGCACGTCGAGCCCCAGATGATGGCTCGTGCCGTGCACCATGTAGCGGCGATGGTACGGGATCGGCTCGGCGTCCTTCCCGGAGGCGCCCGCGGCGTCCTCCGCAACGCCGGCGAATGCGCTCGCGAGCGGCAGCCCCCACTCGCGCGTGCGCCGCTCGATGACCCGCATCGCCTCGTCGTGCACGTCGCCGAAGCGGATCCCGGGCCGCACGATCGCGCGCGCCGCGTCGGCCGCTTCGAGCACCGCCTCGTAGACCCGTCGCTGCACGGCGGAGAAGGTGCCCGAGATCGGCACGGTGCGGGTGACGTCCGCCGTGTAGAGGCTGTCGAGTTCGACGCCCGCGTCGAGCAGCAGCAGCTCGCCCTCGCGGATGTCGCCGTCGTTGCGGACCCAGTGCAGCGTGCAGGCATGATGGCCCGCCGCTGCGATCGTCTCGTAGCCGACCTCGTTGCCGTCGAGGCGGGCGCGCTGGTTGAACACGCCCTCGACCACGCGCTCGCCGCGGGGTGCCGAGGCGGCGCGGCCGAGCGCGGCGAGCACCTCGTCGAAGCCGCGAGCGGTCGCGTCGACCGCCTGCTGCAACTGGGCGAGCTCGTAGTCGTCCTTCACGAGGCGCAGCTCGCTCGTCGCGCGAGCGAGCTCGGGGTCGCCGATCGTGCGGTCTCCCTCGCGCGGCTCGAAGGCGTCGAGCGGAGCCGTGGAGATGCCGAGCTCGGCGGCGACCTGCGCGAGCGACGGCCGCGGGCCGATCCAGAACTCGCCGATCTCGGTGTTCGCGAAGAACTCGTCGCTGTCGCGGCCCGCGCGCTCGCGGAAGTAGAGGGTGGCCTCGAGCTCACCGGCGCCCGCCGTGCCGCCCGCGCCCGCCGTGC
>CALMSE010000226.1 GCA_937872275.1 uncultured Leucobacter sp.
GCGCGCCGCCGCGGATGGGCGGTGGGCGCCGCGGCCTACGCGGAGGACGTCGAGCAGTCGTACCTCGTGCCCGAGGCGGATCGCGGCGCGCTCGCTGCGCTCGCGGCCGAGCTCAGCGCGGGTGCGGCGGTCGTCGTGCCCGGCGAGATCGCGTACATCGACCTGCCGCGCTGAGCCCGCGCGCTGGGGCGTCGCCGAGCGACGGACGGGGCGGGGCGCTCGCGGCGGGTGCGAACGGGTGGTCGAACGCCGATGGGACGGGCGCGCGGCGGACGGGCAGCCTGAACCGGGCAGAATAGAGCCATGGACGACGCAGCGCCCACCGCAGGGGCACCGATCGCCGAGGCGCCGGCCGGCGCCTTCCGGGGCGCGCTCGAAGCGGGGGTGCGCGTGTGGCGCGGGATCCGCTACGCCGAGCCGCCGATGGGCGAGTTCCGCTGGCGCGCGCCCGTGCCGGCCGTCGATGCCGAGGGGGTGGTCGACGCGCTCGAGTTCGGCCCGGCCTGCCCGCAGCCGCGCAGCCCCGCGGTGCCGATGCCCGAGGGCATCCGCTTCGACGAGGACTGCCTCTCGCTCAACGTGTGGGCGCCCGAGGGGCACGGCGATCCGCTGCCCGTCATGGTCTGGTTGCACGGCGGCGCCTACCTCTACGGCACCGGGGCGCAGAGCGTCTACGGCGGCGCCGAGCTCGCGGTCGACGGTGTGGTCGTCGTCACGCTCAACTACCGGCTCGGCGCGCTCGGCTTCCTCGAGCTCACCCGTTGCGGCGAGCCCGGCGAGTTCGACGGCAACCTCGCCCTGCGCGACGTGCTGCTCGCGCTCCAGTGGGTGCAGCGCAACATCGCGGCCTTCGGCGGCGACCCCGGGCGGGTGACCGTCTTCGGCGAGTCGGCCGGCGGCGGCCTCGTCACGACGCTCCTCGCGACGCCGGGTGCCGTGGGCCTCTTCCACCGGGCGATCGCGCAGTCGTCGCCGGCCTCGAGCGTCTACGGCGAGGATCGCGCGTTCGGCGTCGCCCGCCGCGTCCTCACCGAGCTGGGGGTGTCGGTGGGGGACGCCGGTGACCTCCGCGACTTCGATCTGGGCGAGATCGTGCAGGCCACGCTCAAGGTGTTCTCCGAGGTGCCGGGCGAGGCCCCGGGCACGATCGCCTTCGCCCCGGTCGTGGACGGATCGCTCGTGCCCGAGGCCCCGGTGACGGTGCTGCGCGAGGGGCGCGGGCTGCCGGTTCCGCTCATCATCGGCACGAACCGCGACGAGGCGTCGATGTTCAAGTTCTTGAAGTCGCCGCTGGTGCCGGTGAGCGACGAGCGCATCCTCGGCATGCTGGCCGACATCGCCGTGGAACGCCCCGAGCTCGAGGTGCCGGATTTCGAGCGGGTGCGCACCGCTTACGAGGGCCTGCGCCGTCAGGCGGTGGGGCTCGGGATCGGTCGCGACATCGGCTTCCGGCTCCCCGCCCTGTGGATCGCCGAGGGCCACGGCGCCGTCGCGCCCGTCTGGCTCTACCGCTTCGACCAGGCGACGCCGATCCTGCGCCTCAGCGGTCTGGGCGCGATCCACGCGAGCGAGCTGCCCTACGTGTGGCGACGCCTCGACGACCCCACGACCGAGCTGGCGTTCCGGCTGGGCGGGCGCCGCGTCGCCGGGCGCGTCTCGCAGCGCATGAGCGCGCGCTGGCTGGCGTTCGCCCACGGCGGCGCGCCCGACGCCGCGGGGGTTCCGGATGCGCCGGAGTGGCCGCGGTACGAGCCCGAGCAGCGGCAGAGCCTCGTGATCGCCGAGCGCGACCGGGTCGTCGGCGATCTCGACGCCGAGCTGCGCCAGGGGTGGGGCGACGAGGTGCTCGCCTTTCCCTAACGGATCGCGGCGGTCGGGCGGATCGCCGCGGGCGAGCACATCGCGGCGGTCGGGCGGATCGAGTCCAGGCGACGGCGCCCGCGCCCTCGCCGGCGGACCGGCCCCGGTCGCCCGGCCCCGGCCCGGCTCAGCCGAAGATCATCGGGGTGTCGAAGTCGTCGTCATCGTAGGCGGAGCCGAGCAGGTCGAGGTCGAGGTCGCACACGACGGGCACGTGGTCGCTCGGCCCGTCGCCCTTGCGCTCCTCGCGATGGATCGACGCGCCGGTCACCGCGCCCGCGAAGGCGGGCGAGCCCAGGATGAAGTCGATGCGCATGCCCTCGTTGCGGGGGAAGCGCAGCTGCTTGTAGTCCCAGAAGGTGTAGCCCTCGGGCACGAGCGGGCGCACCACGTCCTCCACCGTGGGCGAGAAGGAGGCGAACATCGAGCGCTCGTCGGGCGACACGTGGGTGGATCGCCCCTCCTCGAACGAGGGGTCGCCCATGTCGGCGGGCAGGGGAGCGATGTTCCAGTCGCCCATGAGCGCGAGGGGCAGCTCGGGATTCTCGCCGATCCACCGCTCGGTGTCGGCGCGCAGGGCGGCCAGCCACTCGAGCTTGTAGAGGTAGTGCGGGTCGTCGAGCGAGCGGCCGTTCGGCACGTACAGGCTCCACAGGCGGAGGTCGCCGACGGTCACTCCGAGCGCGCGCGCCTCGAGCGGCAGGTCGTTCGGGCCGACGCCCTGCACCGCCTCCTGTCCCGTGATGGGCTTGCCGAAGCCGGGCATGCCCTCGAAGCCGCGAGCGACCTCGGTCATCTCGTGGCGGCTGGCGAAGGCGACGCCGTTCCACTGGTTGAGCCCGTGGATCTCGAGCCGGTACCCGGCGCGCTCGAACTCCTCGACAGGGAACTGCTCGGGGCGGCACTTGATCTCCTGCATCGCGAGCACGTCGATGTCTTCTCGTACGAGCCAGTCGACCACGCGGCCGGCACGGGTGCGGATCGAGTTCACGTTCCAGGTGGCGATGCGCATCTTCAGTAGTCCGACTCCGTTGAAATCATGCGGTTTTCCAGCTCAATGCGGTGAGTGCGACACGGACCCGCAGACGGGCGCGGAGTGCGCGACATGGCCAGGTCATTCGAGGTCAAGCCTACGCCGACGAGGCCCGGCCGGCCAACCGGGGCTCCGGCGCGCACCGGGGAGCTCGCCGGGAAGTCGCTGGCGGGACGGCCGCACCGGCGCGTGCGATGACTCCCGGGGGAAGAGCGCCGCGCCGGGTCAGGGGATCGGCTCGCCGTCGCCATCTCCTCGGGGCTCCGGGGGAGGGCACTTCATGCGGGTCGGCTTGCCGGGGCCGCCGCGGTCGAAGTGGTGCAGCCGCAACGACCGGCTGCAGACGGGGCACTTCGGGTCGGCGGGTGGAACATAGGGCGGCTCGTTCCGGTCGCCGAGCTGCGCCGGCCCCTCGAACTGGTAGAGGAATCGCTGGATCGCGGCGTAGACCCCGGGAACGCCGTCGTAGGGGGTCTGGTGCCAGAGGCGGCGGCTCGCGCGATTTCGTTTGCCCACAAATGAAACTCTAGCATATTCATTTGTGCACTAACGAGATAGAATGCCGGGTATGGAGCCACTGCCCGAGGACGCCCTCGAACTCGACCGCCAGGTGTGCTTCGCCCTGGCCGTCGCCAGCCGTGGCGTCATCGGCATCTACCGACCCATCCTGGAACCGCTCGGCCTCACCCATCCGCAGTACCTCGTCATGCTCGCCCTCTGGGGCGACGCGCCGCTGCGCTTCAAGGATCTCGCGGACATGCTGCGCATGGACCCGGCGACGCTCTCGCCGATCGTCAAACGCATGGAGCAGTACGGCCTCATCGAGCGCACCCCCGTGGAGGGCGACGATCGGACCTTCCATCTCGCTCCGACGGATGCGGGCCGTGCGCTTCGAGAAGAGGCGCTCGCCGTGCCCCCGGCGGTCATCGAGCGGCTCGGGCTGCCCGTCGAACGATTGATGGCTCTTCGCGACGAGCTCACGGCCGTGATCGAGGCCGTGGATCACGGCCCGATCTAGACGCGACCTCCTCCCCTCGTGCTCGCCTGCCGTGCCTCGGCTCCACAGCGCCGCCCCGCGCCGCGCCGCGAGCCCGCTCCCTCCCGCCGGGATACCTGCCATTCCCCGGGTGATGACCGTTTCGGGGCCGGGCGGGGTCAGGATGGAATCACTCGAAGAAGAGGAGAGGGCATGGGACGACTGCAGGGCAAGATCGCGCTGATCACCGGGATCGGCGGCGGCATGGGCCGCGAGGCCGCGACGCGCTTCGCCGCGGAGGGTGCGACGGTGGTCGGCTGCGACCTGAACGCCGAGGGTCTCGCCGAGACCGTGCGCCTTGTGCGCGAGGCGGGCGGCGCGATCGAGGGCAGCGCCCCGGTCGACGTCGGCGACGCAGCAGCAGTCGAGGCGTGGATCGACGAGGCCGCGGCGGCGCACGGCGGCCTCGACATCCTCTACAACAACGCCTCGATCCAGCGCTTCGGCGCGATCGACGAGATCAGCGTCGAGGATTGGGACTTCGCGATCGACATGGAGCTGAACCTCGTGTTCTACGCGGTGCGCGCGGCATGGAAACACCTGAGGGCGCGCGGCGGGGTGATCGTGAACATCGGCTCCATCGCGGGCACCCGCGGGGTGGAGTTCATGCCGCAGAACGCGCACGGCGCCGCGAAGGCGGGGGTGATCAACCTCACGCAGCAGCTCGCCGTCGAGGGCGGCCCGCACGGCATCCGCGCGGTGTGCATCTCGCCGGGCTTCATCGAGACGCCCGCGACGCGGTTCCTGGTGGAGGATCCGCCGCCGCCGCTGAAGGCGACGTGGGACCGGATCCCGCTGCGCCGCGTCGGCCGGCCGGACGACGTGGTGAGCGCCGCGGTGTTCCTCGCCTCGGACGAGGCATCGTGGATCACGGGCGTCAACCTCGTGGTCGACGGCGGAGGCTCGGTGCTCGGCTGACGCCTGCGAGGCGGATCGGCGCTCGGCGGGCTTCCCGCCGAGCGCCCGTTCCTTTCGCTGCACCGGGCCCGATCGCGCTTCGCGCCCCGCCGCCTCAGCCCAGCTCGGCGAAGGTCTCGGCCACCCAATCGGCGGTGAACTCGCCCACGTAGGGCATGTTGTCGAGGCCGATGTGCTCGGCGCCGCCCTCCTCCTGGGTGAAGATGCGCAGCTCCCGCTTGGGCGAGTTCACCGCGGCCTCGTACTCGTCGTGGGCGTACGAGACCGGGATCTGCCGGTCTCCCTCGCCGTGGGTCACGAGGAACGGCACCGTGATCCGCTCGACGACGCCCTCCAGGCGCATGTTCTTCGTCTTCTCGATGAAGTCGTCCATGTCGCTCGCGCCGAACACCCAGTGCACGTGGTCCCAGTAGTGCGGCACCGGGTTCTCGCCCTCGCGGCGGCGGCGCGCCTCCTGCACCGCGGCCCAGTCGTAGTTCGCGCCCCACGCGACGGCGAGCGCGATGCGCTTCTCGAACGCCGTCGCCCGCGGCACGTAGTACCCGCCGAGCGACCAGCCGACGAGGCCGACCT
This sequence comes from uncultured Leucobacter sp., assembly GCA_937872275.1. Lineage (GTDB taxonomy): Bacteria > Actinomycetota > Actinomycetes > Actinomycetales > Microbacteriaceae > Leucobacter. The sequence continues at coordinate 5,421 of CALMSE010000226.1, forward strand.
TGGTCGCATCCACACCCAGCTCGTCGGCGTTCGCCTCGACCCAGTCGAGGGTCGCCTCGGCCCAGACCTCGGTGTCGAAGCGGGCGCGCAGGTCGCGCATGCGCAGGGCCTCGCCCGATCCGGGCGGGTCCATCATGAGCGTCGAGATGCCGCGGGCGGCGAGCTGCTGCGGGAACCCGGAGGTGTACATCATCTCCTTGGTGGAGTCGAGGCCGTTCCACATCACGACGAGCGGCTTCGGCCCGTCGCCCGGCGCGCGGTAGAAGTAGCCCGGCAGCGCCGAGTCGACGCCCTCGACGCCCTCGCCGGCACCCTCGTCCTCGCGGACGTAGGGGATGTCCACGGTCGTCAGCGGCACGTCGCCGAGCTCCGCGTGCTTGAGCAGCAGGTCGATCGACCGCTGGTAGGCGGCCTTGCGGCCCTCCCACTTCGGCGACTGCAGCCGCTCCGCCTGCGAGGTGTAGAGCGCCGCGCGATAGTACTTCTCGGAGGCGCCCTTCTTCCACCCGCGGGCCTCGTCGGCCTCGGCGGCGGCGAGCAGCCGGTCGGCGACGGCCTGCCACGAGGCGTAGAGCAGCTCGGTGCCGGCGTCGTCGCCGTGCTGCGACGCCTCGAGCACCGGGCGCGAGGCCTTGTCGACGTCGTCGATCAGGCCGCCGTTGTTGAGCGTGGCGACGACCGACATGCTCCAGACGTAGTTGGTGGGGAAGTACATGTACATGCGATGGCTCCGGGTCTTGTGGGTGCGGGTCGGAAGGGCGGCGGATCGACGGCGGATCGGCGGCGGATCGGCGGCGGATCGGCGGCTCAGTGGGGGATGCCGAGCTCGGTCACCGTGCCGTCGCGGCGGACGGCGGTGAACGAGTTGTACGCCACGAGGATGTCGGCGAACCTGCCCTCGTCGTTCAGCCGGTACGAGATCACGCCGCGGAACTCGTACCTGTCGCCCGCGACGACCGGTCCGAAGACGGAGTCCGGGTCGTCGCGCTCGGCGGTGAAATGGGTGACCATGCGGATCGCGACGTTCGTGTCGGATCCCACGAAGTCGGTCGGCTCGAGCCGTTCCGCGAAGGTCGACCAGATCCGCGCGTAGTGATCCTTCATGCCCTGCACGCCGTCGTACTCGAGCGTGCCGTTCTTCATGTGCATGTCGTCCGCGAGGTAGTCCTCGAAGGCGGTGTCGTCGCGACGGTTGAACCGCGCGATGTAGTCGTCGAACTGCTGCTTCTGCACGGGGCCTCCTCAGGCGGGGTCGGTGGTCGATGTCTGCTGGGCGGGCCGCACCGCGTCGGAGAGGAACGTGGCGACGCCCGAGAGGTACTGCCCGCCGTCGACGCCGATCTCCGCGCCGGTCACGTACGAGGCGGCGTCCGAGAGCAGGAACACCACGACGTTCGCGACCTCCTCGGGCCGGCCGCCGCGGTGCAGCGGCGAGACCGCGAGGTTCGCCTGCAGGAAGGCGGGCGGGGCGCCCGCGGTCATCTCGGTGTGGATGTAGCCGGGGTGCACCAGGTTGACGCGGATGCCGCGCGGGCCGAGCTCGGTGGCCGCCGAGTGGCTGAGCCCCCGGATCGCCCACTTGCTGGTGGTGTAGGCGGCGGTGTAGTGGCCGGTCACCCCGGCGGCGGACCCGATGTTGACGATGGAGGATCCCTCGCCCATCAGCGGCAGCAGCGCCTGCATGCCGAGCATCGGGCCGGTCGCGTTGATCGCCAGCACGCGATCCCAGTCCGCGCGATCCACCGCGCCGATGCGCACGCGGTGCGTCACGCCGGCGTTGTTGACGAGGCCCTTCACGGGGCGGCCCTCGAACGAGGCCGCGAGATCCGCCCATCCCTGCTCGTCGGTGACGTCGAGGCGGCGGTACTCGATCGTGCCGGGAAGGCCCGCGGCGGCGGCCAGCAGTTCGGGGGCGTTGTCGTGGATGTCCGCGGCCACCACGTGCGCGCCGTTCCGCGCGAGCAGCAGCGCCTCCTCGGCGCCCTGACCGCCGGCCGCGCCGGTGACGACGAAGAGCCGGCTCTCGATACCGGGCAGGATCACGCCGCTCATGCCCGCACCTCGTGGGCGCGGTCGAGCAGCTCGATCAGATTGCCCTCGGGATCGGCGACGAACGCGGCGTGGACGCCGGGCTCCGGTGCGGGGAAGGGTGCCGCGACGCTGCCCGCCCCGGCGGCGATCAGCCGCTCGTAGGCTGCGAGGGTGTCGTCGACGCGGAGGCAGATGTGCCCGTAGCCGCGGGCGAGCAGCGCCGAGGGCGGGTCGGCGGGCGGCGGCGCGACGCGAGCCGAGCCCTGCTTCTCGAGCAGCTCGATCGCGACGCCGTCGGGCCCGAGGAGGAAGACCCCGCGCAGCCCGACGGCGTCGATCTCGAAGGGGTGCGCCGTCTCGAAGCCGAGGGCCCGCCCGTACCAGGCGGCCTGGGCGTCCAGGTCGCCGACCGACAGCCCCACATGATCCACGTGCATCGCGTCTCCTCGTCTCGGTCTTGGAATCTCGTTTGCGCGGCCTCGGTCGTGCGATCCGTCAACTCAGTCGCGCGGCCTCGGTCGCGCGATCAGCGCTTCAGTCGCGCGGCCCGTGCCGCATCAGGCCGTCCCGCACGTCCGCGGGCAGCGTCTCGAGCACGTCCTCCTGGTACTCGCCGTCGACCAGCACGAACGCGACCCGGGCGATGCTGTCGCCGCGGTTCGCCCAGGCGTGGTCGGTGCCGCGCTGCACCACGATGTCGCCGGCGTGCGCGGTCACCTCGCTGTCGTCGAGGAGCAGCGTGATCTCGCCCTCGAGCACGATGCCGTAGTCGATCGACTCGGTGCGGTGGATCGGCGACTGCAGCCCCTGCGCGTCGAGATGGCCGGGGAGGAACTCGTTGATGCGGATCCGCGTGCCCCGCGACGGCGGCGGCACGGTGACGTCGCCGATGGTCGGATCCTCCTGGCCCGCACGGATCGGCGCGGGCGCCGGGGTCGTCTCCCAGATCTCGTGGAAGGCGACGCCGTCGTCGGGCAGCTCCTTCGTGATCGGCACCGGGCCGTCGCTCACGACCACCGATACGCCGTCGGAAGTGTGGCCCGTGACGATGCGGCGCGGGACTCGGAACCCGCTCACGGCGCCGGCACCAGTGCGAGAAGGGCCTCGGCCATGACGCGGCCCGGATCGGCGTCGGGCGATCCAGGGTTCTGCTCCCAGTGGGCCAGCTGCAGCGAGGCGTCGACCACCCCCTTGAGGCGCGGGAGGCGGCGGGCGTAGAAGGCGGCGAGCTGCTCCTCCAGATCCCCCTCCTGCGTGATGTACTCGGCGAGGACCAGCGAGTCCTCCACGCACTGCGCGGCGCCCTGGGCGATCAGCGGCGGCACGGCGTGCACGACCTCGCCGAGCGCGAGCACGCGGCCCCGGTGCCAGGGGCCTTCGACGAAGATCCACTCGATCTCCTGGAAGTTCAGGAAGGTGCGCTCGTCGATGGACTCGCGCAGGAAGTCGTACTCGCCGTGGAAGCCCTCCATCAGGCGCCGCACCTCCTGCCAGTCCTCGAGCCCGTTGTCGGGTCGCACCGGATCGCAGAGCACGAAGATGTAGCACTGGGTCTCGCTCACCGGTGTGTAGCCGACCTTGAACGCGCCGCCCGGGCCTGCGGGGAAGGCGATGCCGCCCTGCATGTCGGGCCGGCGATCGGTGACCGCGCGCCAGATGCCGAGACCGCTGGGGGCGCGATCCTCGGCGATGCCGAGCTTCGGGCGCGTCGGCGACTTGATGCCCTCGGCGACGATGATGAGATCCCACGACTCGGTCGTGCCGTCGCTGAGGATCGACGTGGCGCTGCCCTCGTGGTTCTCGAACGTCACGAGCTCGGTGCCGAGGCGCACCTCGACGCCGAGCGACTCGGCCTTCTCGAGCAGCACCTCGTGCAGGTCGGGGCGGAGCGCGCCGATCGTCGCGGGCAGATCCTCGCCGCCGGTGCGCGGGGTCTCGAGCTGCGTGATCAGGTGGCCGTCGGCGGTCGTGAGCGCCACGCCGTCCTCGGGGAAGCCCTTCTCGAGGATCTGGTCGATCACGCCGAGTTCCTTGAACACCCGGAGCGCGTTGCCCTGGATGGTCAAGCCGTGCCCGACCCGGGCCCACGCGGCCACGCGGTCGATGAGCGTCACGGCGACGCCCTCCCGCGCGAGCGCGATCGCCGCAGTCAGGCCGGTGAATCCGCCACCGACGATGAGCACCTTGCTGACCGACATCTTCGTCACTCTCCTCACGGATGCGTCGCTGCACCCAGCGGACGACGATCGCGCCCTGCATCCTGTGGAAGACGTTAGGCGCGAGGGACGGGCGGGCGCCACCCGCAGCGCCGATGCCAGCTATCAGGCGCGCACGCTACACGTTCAGCGCTCCGGATCGCGCGATGTCGCAGACGGTGCTGCGGAACCAGGAGTGGGCGGGGTCGTGCTCGTGCACGGGATGCCACCACAGGCGCTCGATCAGCTCGACGGAGGGGAACGGCGTCGGGATGGCGACGGTCGCGGTCGTGGCCCCGACGCGCTCGACGAGGCGGCGGGGCACGACGCCGATCAGCTCGGTGCCGGCGACGATGCTCGGAATGGACAGCAGCGTCGAGGTCGCCACGCGCACGTTCACGCGGAGGTCGAGCTCGCGCATCCGGCGCTCCGCAGGGGTCATGTGGGCGCGCCCGAAGTCGCAGCGGATGTGCGGGGCGGCGAGGAAGTCGTCGAGCGAGATGGCTCCGCCCGCGACGGCGGGATTGTCCCGATCCGCGATGACCACGTACTCGTCGCGGAACAGCTCGACACCCGGAACCTCGATCCCGATGCCCGGCACCGCGACGATGAAGTCGTTCGCGAGCAGGTCGCGGCCTGCGTCCGTGGGGTCGGCCGGGAGGCGCCGCAGGTCGAATCCCAGCCCGCCGCCGGCGGCGATGGCGAGCGAGAAGACGGGGCGCAGCTCGATCGCGGCGTAGTCGGTGAGCAGGATGCCGAACCTGCGGTTCGCCAGGGCGGGATGGAAGGGCTCCTCCTGCCCGAGCGCCTGGGCGACGAGCGGGAGGGTGAGCTGCACCTGGGGCAGGATCTGCCGCGCGAGCGGGGTCAGCTCGTAGTCGCGCCCGATCCGCACCAGCAGCTCGTCCTGGAAGACGGTGCGCAGCCGTGCCAGCGCCGACGACATCGTGGACTGCCCCATTCCGAGTCGCTCGCCCGCGCGCGTGACGTTGGCCTCTTCGAGGAGCGCGCGCAGCGCGACGAGCAGATTCAGATCGGGGTCACTGATAGCCACATGATGCATGGTATTCGCTCGGGCCGATGGTCGCTCGCCCCCGATCGACGTACGCTCGGGATATCGCGCCGGAGCGGCGCCCGATCTGTCAACGAAAGGGTCGATGATGACTGAACGGCTGGTATCCCACCTGCGCTACGCCGCGCTCGCGGTCCCGAACTTCGAGGAGGAGCGGGACTTCTTCGTCAAGCACTGGGGCCTGACCGAGGTCGACCGCGCCGACGGCCTGTCGTACCTCGCGGCCGAGGGCTCGCCGGAACCGTTCATCCTCCGCCTGCGCGAGGACGACAAGCGGATCGACGTCGTCGGCTTCGCCACGAAGGATCGGAAGGATCTGCACGCGCTCGCCGACAAGCTGCGCGCCGAGGGCGTGCGGTTCATCCACGACCCGCAGGAGCTCGCCGGGCCCGGCGGCGGCTACGGCTTCCGCGTCTTCGACGGAGACGGCCGCGCGCTCGAGTTCTCGACCGACTACGAGCTGCGCCGGTCGCGCAAGATCCGCGAGCGCGAGCCGATCCCGGTGAAGCTGTCGCACGTCGTGTTCAACACCCCCGAGCTGAACACCACCGCGCAGTGGTACATCGAACACCTCGACTTCGCGATCTCCGACTCGCTGGTGCGGCCCGACGGCACCGACCTCATGCACTTCCTCCGCTGCAACTCGAACCACCACTCGATCGCGATCGCGAGCGGCCCCCACCACTCCCTGCACCACATGTCGTTCGAGATGCGCGGCATCGAGGAGTGGATGCGCGGCGCCGGCAAGATCCTGCGCGCGGGCACCCGCATGATCTGGGGCCCGGGCCGGCACAACGCCGGCGACAACACCTTCGCCTACTTCCTCGACCCCGCGGGCAACACCATCGAGTACACGACCGAGCTCGCCGTGCTCGACGAGGACACCTGGCACCCGTCGAAGCACGACATCAGCGAGCTGTCGACGCAGGATCAGTGGGGCACCGCGGCCGAGATGAGCGAACTGGTCGCCCGCGAGTCGTTCAACGACATCGACAAGGGCCTCTTCGTCGCGCCGCCGGTGTGAGCCGGCGCCCCGCGATCCACGCAATCATGGCCGGCACCGCCGCCGGCCGCACGACCCACGAGCACCAGGGAGTTCGACGATGACCCTTCAGGCCGACCGATTCGACGGCAGACTCGTGCTGCCCGGGGACCCCGACTTCGAGGAGGCCGTGCTCGGCCGGGTCTTCAACGGCCGGCGCCCCGACCGGCGCCCCGACGCCGTGCTGATCGTTCAGACGGTCGAAGACGTGCAGCGGGGCGTGCGGCTCGCGGAGGAGCGCGGCTGGACGGTGGCGGTGCGCTCCGGCGGCCACGCCTGGGCCGCGTGGAGCGTGCGCGACGGAGGCCTCCTCATCGACCTCGCCGCGCTGAACGACATCGACTACGATCCCGCGACGGAGATCGTCTCGGCCGGGCCGGCCACCAAGGGCGGCGATCAGCTCTCGCCGTTCCTCGAGGAGCGGGGCCGCTTCTTCAACGGCGGCCACTGCCCCTCCGTCGGCATCGGCGGCTTCCTGCTGCAGGGCGGCCAGGGCTGGAACCAGCGCGGCTGGGGCTGGGCGGCCGAGAGCGTCGTCGCGGTCGACGTCGTCACCGCGGAGGGCGAGCTGATCCGCGCCGATGCCCGGCAGAACAGCGACCTCTTCTGGGCGGCCCGCGGTGCGGGCCCCACATTCCCGGGCATCGTCGTGCGCTTCCACATCGCCACCCGGCCGAAGTTCGGCTTCCTCGGCCACACCGTGCAGGCGTACGAGCTCGAAGACTTCACCGAGGTCATGACCTGGCTCTACGGGGCCCACCACGACATCTCGACCAACGTCGAGATCGTCGCCGTCTCGACCCCGACGCCGCTGCCGAGCGGCGAGGAGCGGCGCGTGCTCCTCGTCACCGCGGTCGCGTTCGAGCGCGACCGGGCCGCGGCGCAGGCCGCGCTCGCCCCGTTCAACGACTGCCCGGTCATCGACCGCGCGATCTTCGTGGTCGACTGCGCCGAGTCGAGCCTCGCCGAACAGCGCAAGCAGCAGGAACTGCAGAACCCCGAGCACGCGCAGTACATCTGCGACAACCTGTGGGTCGACGGCGAGAACACCCCCGAGGGCATCGCCCGCATGGTCGAGGGGATCCGCCCGCTCTTCACGACGAATCCCACCGACAAGGGCTTCGCGATCTGGATGAGCAACGCGCCGACGCGCCGAGAGCTGCCCGACATGGCGTTCTCTCTGCAGACCGAGGCCTACGTCGCGAGCTACACCGTGTACGACGACCCCGCCGACTACCAGCGCAACCGCGACTGGCTGAACGAGGTCATGGCGCACGCGCAGCCCGTGACCGCCGGGCAGTACCTCGGCGACTCCGACATGACGAACCGTCAGCTGAGGTTCATGGCGCCCGAGAACTGGGAGCGCCTGCAGCGGATCATCGCGGAGCGCGACCCCGCGGGCCGCTTCGCCCGCTACCTCGCCGGCGACCCCGACACCATCAACATCAATCACTGGGAGCTCTGAGATCATGGCACGCATTCACCTGGCCGCCGATCATGGCGGGTACGAACTGGGCCGGGCGCTGCAGCGGCGCGCCGCGGCCGGGGGCCACGAGGTCGTCTGGCACGGCGCCGACGAGCTCGACCCGGGCGACGACTACCCGGTCTTCGCGGTGCGGGTGGGCACGGCGGTCGTCGAGGATCAGGATGCCGGCACCGACGCCTTCGCCGTGCTGGTGGTCGAGGAGGCCTTCGCCGGCGTCGCCGCCGCGAACAAGGTCAACGGCGCCCGCGCCGTGCCGGCCGCGACGCCGCAGGAGGCGATCGCCGCGCGCCGCATCCTCGACGCGAACGTGCTCGTGCTCGCGGGCGTGGCGTGGGAGGAGCAGGCCTGGCTCACCGTCGGCGCCTTCGTGCGGACGGGCATGGAGCACGTCGTCGACCACGGCCGCCGCATCCTGCAGATCGAGGAGTACGAGAACGCGGGCACGATCGAGGGCTGGGCGGTGCAGCTCGAGCCGGAGCAGATCGCCCGCCAGTACGACTGAGCGCCCGCGCCGCGCGTCTGCGCCGAGCGCCGACGCGGAGAAGGGCCGGGGATCTCCCCGGCCCTTCTCCGCGCTCTCAGACGTTCCTCTGCCGCGAGCGTCAGCCCTTCCAGACGGTCTTGAGGTTGCAGAACTCCCGGATGCCGACCGCCGCGAGCTCGCGGCCCACGCCCGAGTCCTTCACCCCGCCGAACGGCAGCTCGGGGTACGAGGCGGTCATGCCGTTCACGAAGACGGCGCCCGCGTCGAGCCGCTCGACGAACCACTCCTCCTCGTCCGCGTCCCGCGTCCACACCGCCGAGCTCAGCCCGAAGGTGGTCCCGTTGGCGATGCGCAGCGCCTCCTCGCGGCTCTCGGCGCGGTAGACGGTGGCGACCGGCCCGAAGGCCTCCTCCAGATGGAGCCGCATCTCGGGGGTGATGCCCTCGAGCACGGTCGGCTCGTAGAACCAGCCGGCCCGCTCGGGCACGGCGCCGCCGGCGAGCGCGCGCGCGCCCTTGGCGACGGCGTCGTCGACCTGGCCGGCGAGCTCGTCGCGGCCGCTCTCGGTGGCGAGGGGCCCGATGTCGGTGGACTCGTCGAAGGGGTCGCCGAGCTTCAGCGCCGCCACCTTCTCGGCGAACAGGGTCGTGAACTCGTCGTACACGTCGGCGTGCACGATGAAGCGCTTGCCCGCGATGCAGGACTGCCCGTTGTTCTGGTTGCGCGCCGTCACCGCCACCGTGGCGGCCCGCTCGATGTCGGCGCTGGGCATGACGACGAACGGATCGGATCCGCCGAGCTCGAGCACGACGTGCTTGACCTCGGAGCCGGCGATCGACGCCAGCGAGCGCCCGGCCGGCTCCGAGCCGGTCAGCGTCGTCGCCTTCACCCGATGGTCGCGCAGCACCCCCTCCACCCGCGAGGCGGGGATGAGCAGACTGTGGAAGGCGCCGGTGGGGAAGCCTCCCCGCTCGAAGAGCGTGTCCAGGTACAGGGCCGCCTGCGGCACGTTGGAGGCGTGCTTGAGCAGGCCGGTGTTCCCCGCCATGAGCGCGGGGCCCGCGAAGCGCAGCACCTGCCAGATCGGATAGTTCCACGGCATGACGGCGAGCACGATGCCGATCGGCGCGTAGCGCGTACCGGCTGCGGAGGCGCCGACCGCGGACGGATCGGCGAGGGGCTCGGGGGCGAGGAACTGCTCGGCGTTGTCGGCGTAGAAGCGCAGGCCCTTCGCGGCCTTCAGCACCTCGGCCCGCGCCCCCTTGATGGGGCGCCCCATCTCGAGGGTGATCAGACGGGCGACCTCCTCGATGTCCGCCTCGAGCAGATCAGCGGCCTTCCGCATCCACTTCGCGCGCTGCGCGAAGGAGGTCTCGCGCAGTTCCTCGAAGGCGGTCTGGGCCTGCGCGATCCGCTGCTCGACCTCCTCCTCCGTGTGGGCGTCGAACGTCTGCTCGGTCTGCCCGGTGAAAGGGTTGATGGTCGCGATGGCCATGCGTTGCGCTCCTCGATGATTCGTGACGACGTCCCCGCGAGCGTACGACGCCTGGTCCCGTTCCGCCATCGCGGACGACGATGGCTAGCATAGCCGCACCCCGCTGGTTCGATATTCGATATTCGATCATCCTGGGCTGCATGCCAGTACTTCAGCCACGAAGAATGACCGACGCAGTGGTCCGCGAACTCCGCGCGCGGATCGTCGCGGGGGAGCTCGCCCCCGGCATGCGGATCGACATCAACCTGCTCGCCGCCGAGCTGGGTGTGAGTCACACCCCCGTGCGGGAGGCGATCCTGCACCTCGAGGGGCTCGGCATGGTGACCCGCCAGCCCTACCGCGGCACGGTGGTCACCGGCATCGATCCCAATCGGCTGGAAGAGGTCACCGCGCTGCGCATCGACCTCGAGGGCCGGGCGACCCTGCTGGGCGTGCCGAGGCTGTCCGATGCCGATGTCGCGCGAATGCGCGAGCTGCACGTCGCGCTCACCGCGGGTGACGGGTCGGGCGAAGAGACGGGCAAGGGCGGCGGATCCGCCGGCCTCGACGGTCCGGCCCCCGATGGCGCCGAGGGCTTCAACCGGCTCAACCGAGAGTTCCACGGCGTCGTCTACGCCGCCGCCGACTCGCCCACGCTGCTGCGACTCATCGCGTCGCTGCAGGACGAGGCGGATCGCATCCGGCTGCGCGTCGACATGAAGCGGCCCACGGCGCCCGCCTTCCATGCCGAGATCCTCGAGGCCTGCGAGCGGCGCGACGCCCGGGCCGCCTGCGATGCGACGAGGCGGCACCTGCTGGAGTCGTATCTCGCGGTGGCAGGCGCGAAGCGCGCCCCCGAGGAGGGGCTTCTGGCGGGCGTGCTCCGCGACACGAGGATGGAGACGATCCGATGAGCGAGAACGCCTTCCGCGCCGACACGCCGACCCTCTTCCTCACGGACGAGGACGTGGCGGCGCTCGCCGACTGGGACAGCGCGATCGCCGCGCTGCGCACCGCCTACAGCCGTCCCGACGAGTCGAGTTCGACGCCCGAGCGCGCCGTGGCCGTCACGGCCACCGGCTGGCAGCGGGTGATGCCCTCGGCGCCGCCCGGGGCGAAGTATGCCGGATCGAAGACCATCTCGGCGTCGCTGCAGAACGGGCTCGTCAGCTACCTCATCACCCTCTTCGACCAGCACGACTCGCGCCTCGTCGCGCTCGTCGACGGCAACCGCATCACGGGCCTGCGCACCGCGGCCACAGCCGCTGCCGCCCTCACCGCGCTGCTGCCGCACCGGCCGGTGGTCGCCGCGGTGATCGGCTCGGGCTTCGAGGCGCGGGCGCAGCTGCGCTCGGCCTCGCGCGTCGCCGACATCGCCGAGGTCCGGGTGTCGAGTCCCACACAGGCCAACCGCGAGCGCTTCGCCGCCGAGCTCTCCGAAGAGCTCGGCATCCCGGTCGCCGCCGCGACCGAGCCGGAGGCCGCGGTGCGCGGTGCGGAACTCGTGCTCTGCGCCGCAAGATCCCGCGACGAGAGCCCGACCGTGCGGGCGGAGTGGCTCGCCGACGACGCCACGGTGGTCTCCGTCGGCTCCACCACCCCGTCCCAACGGGAGCTCGACCCGGCGATCATCGGGCGCGCCTCGATCGTCGTCGCCGATGCGCTCGCCGAGGTGCTGCACGACAGCGGCGACATGATTGCGGCTCGCGACGCAGGTCTGGACCCCGACGCCGTCACGGTCCCGCTGCACGATCTGCTCGCGGGCCGCGCGACCCGCCCCGAGCGCGGCATCGCCGTCTACAAGTCCACCGGCAGCGGCTTCCAGGACATCGTGCTCGCGGAGCTGCTCGTCGACCGCGCGATCGAACAGGGCCGCGGCGCGGCGCTGCCGGTCGGCATCCTCACCATCCGCAAGTAGCCATCTCTCACCAACCACCTTCGAAGGAGAAGCCGACCATGGCCGAATACACCAGGGCAGAGGCCCGGGACTGGGCCCGCGAGCGGCTCGTCGGAGCCGTCAACTGCACGATCCCGTCGTTCACGAACGATCTGACCGGGATCAACGAGCGGGGCATCCGCCACGACGTCAGGCTCGCGAAGGAGCACGGCTTCCTCGGCACCCTGGGCGTCTCCGAGGTGAACATCACCCTGCCCGAGTACCTCGAGTTCCTGGAGATCATGCAGGACGAGGCGGGCGGCGACCTCGTGATCGTGCACCACGCGAGCTGGAGCACGCTCGAGCAGAACATCGAGGCCGTGCGAGGCGCGGAGGCCGCCGGCGCCGAGCTGGTGCTGCTGTCGTATCCGCCGAACTTCTACCCCGAGTCCGAGCAGGAGGTCTACGACTACACCCGGGCGGTGTGCCAGGCGACGAACCTCGCGGTGATCCTCTTCCCGATGTTCCTGTGGGGCTTCGGCTCGCGCATCCACCCTTCCGACATCCCGGCCCGGCTGATCCGGCGCATGCTCGACGACATCCCCAACATCGCCGTCATCAAGGCCGAGGGCGGCTTCCCGTCCATCATGGGCATCGTCGAGGCGCATCGCCTCTTCGGCGAGGAGGTCGTGATCTCGTGCCCGATCGAGGGCGAGCTGCTGCCGCTCGGCCAGTTGATCCCGATCCAGCTCTCGGCGACGAGCGACCACGAGTTCTGGGGCCCGACGATCCCGCAGGCGATGCGCCTCTTGCGCGAGGGACGGTTCGACGAGGTCACCGAGCTGTACTGGCAGATGCATCCTGCCCGCAAGGTCAAGTCGGCGATGGCCCAGCAGCTGAACGGCGGCCACTTCATCGACCGGCAGCTGTGGAAGTTCCAGGGTTGGCTGCGCGGCTACAACGGCGGCCCGCTGCGGCTTCCGACCCAGCGCATCCACGATCCGCAGATGCGGGCGCTGCGCAAGGGTCTCGTCGACTCCGGCTTCGAGCCGAGCATGGATCCGCTGCGCGAATTCTTCGTCGGCCGCAACCCCGCTTGATGCTTCGCGCGAAAGGAACCGGCACATGAAGAGCAACGGACAGGAGGCCCGGATCGCCGTGGTCACCGGCGGCGCGCGGGGGATCGGCGCCGCGATCGCGGCGCGGCTGCGCGCCGACGGTTTCCGTGTGGCGAGCCTCGACCTGATCGAGCCCGAGCGGCGGCGCGAGGGCGTCGTCGACTTCGCGTGCGATATCACGGACGAGGCGGCGGTTTCCGCCGCGGTGGCCGACGCCAGGGCTGGGGGAAGGATCGAAGCGCTCGTGCACTGCGCGGCCTACCAGGTGATCGCGCCCTTCGACGAGCTCGAGTCCGCGGTGTGGGATCGCACCTTCGACGTGAACGTGCGCGGCGGCTTCAACCTGGTGCGCGCGGTGCTGCCCGACATGCGGGCCGCGGGCCGGGGGCGCATCGTGATGATCACCTCGTCGAGCCAGTTCACGCCGCCGCCGCGGATGACCCATTACATCGCGAGCAAGGGCGCGCTGACCGGGCTGGTGCGCGGGCTCGCCACCGAGCTCGGGCCGGCCGGGATCACCGTGAACGCGGTCGCGCCCGGGCTGACCGCCACCGAGCATGCGCTCGCGGATGTGCCGCAGCAGCACTTCGAGGCCGTCAGGTCGCGCCAGGCGATCCCGCGCACCGGGCGGCCGGAGGACATCGCCGCGGCCGTGGCGTTCGCGGTCTCGGACGACGCGGGCTTCATGACCGGGCAGACGCTGCTGATCGACGGGGGAGAGGGGCGGATCTAGCCTCCCGCCCCTCAGGCCCCCCGATCCACCGCGCTCGCCGATGCCAAGCATCCGCCGCAGCCGGTGTGCGGGCCGGATCCGAGCGGCGAGTATGGAGGCATCGAGCGAAGGAGCCCCCATGCGATTCATCGACCTGTCGATGCCCCTCGACGACGTCATCCCCGTCGATCCGCCGTTCCTGCGGCCCAGGATCGAGTACAAGGATCACATCGGCGGCCTGAAGGACATGTACGCGATGTACGGGATCCTGCCCGAGCAGCTGCCGGACGGGCAGGGGCTCGCGGCCGAGACCGTCACGATCACGACGCACGCGGGCACCCACGTGGACGCGCCCTGGCACTACCATCCGACCATGAACGGCGGGGAGAAGGCCTGGACGATCGACGAGGTCCCCCTCGACTGGTTCTTCCGGCCCGGAGTGAAGCTCGACCTGCGCCACCTGCCGAGCGGGCACCTGGTGACCGCCGAGGATCTCGAGGCCGCGCTGGAGGGGATCGGGCACGAGCTGCGGCCCTTCGACATCGTCCTCATGCACACGGTCGCCTCGGCGGCCTATGGCCGAGACGACTACATCGACACCGGCATCGGCTTCGGCCGCGAGGCCACGCTCTTCCTCACCGGCCGCGGCGTCCGCGTCGTCGGCACGGACGCCTGGGGCTGGGACCTGCCGGTCAGCGTCAATCGGCGGCTCTTCGAAGAGACGGGAGACCCCTCGATCGTGTGGGAGGGCCACAAGGCCGGCGCCGACGTCGGCTACTGCCAGATCGAGAAGCTGCAGAACCTCGAGTCGCTGCCCGACGACGGATTCACCGTGGCGTGCTTCCCGGCGAAGGTGCGCGGCGCCTCGGCGGGCTGGACGCGCGCGGTCGCGCTCATCGAGGAATAGACCTCTTATATAAGGAGCATCATGCGCATCGCACGCTGGGAGATCGAGGGCAGGACCGAGGAGGGGCTCGTGCACGAGGGCCGACTCGTCCCCTTCCCCGAGGGCACCACCGTGGCGGGTCTCCTGGAGGCCGGCCTCGAGTCCGCCCTCGCCGCGGGCGAGCGGCTGATCGCCGAGGCGGACCGGGCGGGCGGATCGGGCCACGAACCCGGCGCGGTGCGGCTGCTGGCGCCGCTGAGGCCCGCGGCGATCCGCGACTTCGTCGCGTTCGAGGAGCACGTCGAGGGCGTGGCCGTCTCGGTGGACGGTCGGGGCGGCGTGCCCGAGGCCTGGTACCGCTACCCGACCTTCTACTTCACGAACCCCCACTCGGTGCTCGGCCCCGACGACGTCGTCACCCCTCCGCCGTGCGAGGCGCTCGACTTCGAGCTCGAGGTCGCGGCGATCATCGGGGCGCCGGCACGCGACGGATCCGACCTCACCCCCGCCGAGGGGGCCGCGGCCGTCTTCGGCTACACGATCATGAACGACTGGTCGGCGCGCGACGTGCAGGCCCGCGAGATGCAGGTGCGCCTGGGCCCCGCGAAGGGCAAGGACTTCGGCACCGCGCTCGGACCGTGGATCGTCACCGCCGACGAGTTCGCCGACCTCGTGGACGACGAGGGCTTCCTGCCGCTCGAACTCGAGGCGCGGGTGAACGGCGAGCGCATCGGGCACGACCTGCTCTCGAACATGGGCTGGCCCTTCGGAGAGCTGATCGCCTACGCCTCGCGCAACACGCGGGTGGTGCCGGGCGATGTGCTCGGCTCGGGCACGGCGGGCAACGGGGGCTGCCTGGGCGAGCTCTGGGGCCGGAACGGCTCGCGCACGCCTCCGCCGCTCGTGGAGGGCGACACCGTGACGCTGCGCGTGGAGCGGATCGGCGAGCTGCGCGGAACGGTCGGCCCCGCGCGCGAGGTGCCGGAGATCCCGCCCGCCCGGGCGAGGAGGCGGGCGCGGAGCCGCTGAGCGGCGTCGCCGTCGATGGGTGGCATCGCCGCGGCTCGGTGGTCGCGGGCCTCGTTTGCTCATAGCGTGAGAGTCGCCGGGAGGAGACCCGACGACGAAGTCAGAGAAAGGAACCCCTGATGGCCTTTGTGTGCAGCGCGACCTGGATCGCGAAGGACGGCGAGGCGGAGACCGTGCGCTCCGCCCTGGAGCAGCTCTCGCCCGCCTCCCGCGAGGAGCCCGGCAACCTCTACTACCAGGCCCACCAGAGCCCCGACGAGCCGAACGTCTTCCGCATCTTCGAGGTCTACACCGACGAAGAGGCGTTCAAGGCCCACGGCACCTCCCCCCACTTCGAGAAATGGGCCCTCGGCCAGGCCATCCCCGCCCTCGAGACCCGGCAGCGCGACTTCACCGAGACCCTGGACTTCTGATGCCCCGGTACGTGCGGTTCGTCGAGCACGGCATCGCCCACACGGGCGTGGTCCGCCACGACCACGTGCACGATCTGCCCGGCGATCCCGACATCCTCGCGCTGCTGCGGGCGTCCGCGGCCGAGCGCGACGACGTGCTGCTCCGCGCCGGGCGGCAGCAGCGCAAGCCCGTCGCCGGCATGCGGCTGCTCGCACCCGTCGAGCCCCGGGCGATGCGCGACTTCGTCGCCTTCGAGGCGCACATCGCGGGGATGAAGAAGAACGAGCCGGGCGACGGCACCGTGCCCGAGCAGTGGTACGAAGCGCCGGCCTTCCTCTTCATGAACCCGTGGTCGGTGGTCGGCACGGGCTCCGAGATCCCGATGCCGCCCCTGACCGAGAGGCTCGACTTCGAGCTGGAGGTCGCGGCCATCGTGAAGGACACGGTCCGCGACGTGCCGATCGAGGAGGCCGCGGAGCACATCGCGGGCTACTGCATCCTGAACGACTGGAGCGCCCGCGACATCCAGGGCCGGGAGATGCGGGTGGGGCTCGGCCCCTCCAAGGGCAAGGACTTCGCCAACACGCTCGGGCCCTGGCTCACCACGCCCGACGAGCTCGAGCCGTACCGCGAGGGCGACCGCCTCGCGCTCGAGATGACGGTCGCGATCAACGGCGAGATCGTCGGCGGCGACAACCTGCGGAACATGTCGTGGTCGTTCGAGGAGATGCTCGTGCACGCATCCCGCGACGCCTGGGTCGGCGCGGGCGACGTGCTCGCGTCCGGCACCGCCTCGACCGGCGCGCTCTCGGAGCGCTGGGCCCGCGCCGGCGGCGAGCTCGTGATCCCGCCGCTCCAGGTGGGCGACGTCGTCACCATGACGGTGGAGGGGCTCGGCACGATCGAGAACCGCGTCGTGGAGCAGCGCAGCCCCGGGCACACGGTGCCGCGCGCCAGGCGGACGTACGGTGCCGACCGGCTGTGACCTCCTCCCGTTCGGGCCGGGGCGGCGGTCTCGATTATGCTGTGACTGACGCGCAGGGAGGCGGGGTCGTCGGCATGGATGCACTGCGGGGCATGGACATCAATCTCATCGTGGTGCTCGACGCCGTGCTCACGGAACGCCACCTGAGCCGGGCAGGGGAGGCCATCGGGCTGACCCAGCCGGCCGTCAGCGGCTCCGTGGCGAAGCTCCGCAAGATCATCGGCGATCCGCTCCTGGTGCGGGCCGGCCGCACCTTCGAGCTCACCGAGCGCGCGCGGGAGCTGCAGCCGCTCGTGCGCGAGGCGCTCACGGAGGTCGGTCGCACCTTCGACCTGCGGCCCGCGTTCGACCCGCGCACGAGCGATCGCCAGTTCCGGATCGCCGCCTCGGACTACGCCCTCTCCGTCATGACGGCGCCGCTGCTCGAAGTGCTGGCCGAGGAGGCGCCCGCGGCATCGGTGGAGTTCGACGCGCTCAACGACATCGACCCCGTCGACCTGCTGCGCAGGGACGTCGTCGTGGCCTCGGCGGGCCGGGGCGTGCCGGGCAAGCACCAGGCGCTGTTCTCCGACGCCTTCGTCTGCCTCGTGAGCCGCGACAACCCGCGGCTCGAGAACGGGGCGCTGACGCTCGAGGATCTCTCGGAGCTGCCCTACATCGACGTGAAGTTCACCGAGACCGTCGTCATGCTCGCGAACGACGCGCTCATCGCCGCCGGGGTCAACCCCCGCGTCGCGATGACCGTGCCCGGGTTCCTCCCGATCCCGTTCATGATCGAGAACACCGATATGTACGGCTTCGTGCCCAGGCGCATCGCCGAGCTCTACGCCGATCGCCTCGGGCTGGTCGTGGCGGGCACCCCGGTGCCGCAGCGCACGCTGGTCGAGGTGGTCTACTGGCATCCGTCGAAGACCGACGACCCGGCGCTGCGCTGGCTGGTGGGGATCCTGCGGGAGACCGCGGAGCGGGTGGAGTTCCGATCGGAGCCGGACGCGGAGCGCGTCTGAGCCCGCGCGCCCCGGTGCCGAGGTGCCCGGGGCTCGACGTGCCCGGGTGCCGACGTGCCCGGGTGCTCGATGTACACGACTTGTACCGTTGCACCCGAGATATCGCGCGACAACCCGTGTGCATCGGCCGAAATCGTGTGCAACGGCGAGGGGAACGGGGCGAGGCACAGCGCGGGATGGTCAGGAGGGTCAGGAAGGTCAGGAAGGTCAGGAGAGGGACAGGGCGGACAGCTGTCGACGCACCGCGGCCGAACCCGAGCGTCGCCGCTCAGCGGACGCGCTCGGGGAAGCCGATCGAGACGTCGACGAGCGGCGGCGCGACCGCGATCGCGGCGGCGCGCTCGGGATCCGCCGCGTACGCCTCCTCCGCGGCGCGGAACGCGGCCTCGTCGCCGGGATGGGAGATCGCCCAGGTGAACGTCTCGGCCTCGCGATCGAGGTAGGCCCACTCGATGGCGAAGCCGGCGCGCTCGCGCAGCGCGGGGATGCGCGACGACCACCAGGAGAGGAACTCGTCGGCGGTGCCCGCGGCGAGGAGGTAGCGGCGCAGCATCAGCGTTCGCCCGGTCATCAGTCGCCCACCATCGTCCCGCCGTCGACGACGATGTTCTGCCCGGTGGTGAAGCCGCCCGCGGCGGACGCGAGGTAGAGCGCCGTGCCGGCCACGTGGCAGGGGTCGCCGAAGCGGCGCATCGGAGTCTTCGCGAGCCGCGCCTCGCGCCCCGGCCCCTCGGTGATGGGCTTCGCGAACTCCGTCGCGATCACGCCGGGCGAGATCGCGTTCACCCGCACGCCGGAGGCGCCCCACTGCACGGCGA
Source organism: uncultured Leucobacter sp. (assembly GCA_937872275.1). Classification (GTDB taxonomy): domain Bacteria; phylum Actinomycetota; class Actinomycetes; order Actinomycetales; family Microbacteriaceae; genus Leucobacter. Next base: position 24,029 of record CALMSE010000226.1, read on the forward strand.
GGTTGCGGGCGAGCTGCGCGTTCGCGGCCTTCGTGATGCCGTAGAGGCCGATCCGCGAGTTGCCCCGCAGACCCGAGAGGCTCGACATGACGATGAAGGACCCGCCGCCGCGCTCGGCCATCTGCGGGATGGTCAGGTTCGCGAGACGCAGCACGCTGCGGACATGGATGTCGAACATGCGATCGAGCTGCTCGTCGGTGCTCGTCGTGTGCGGGCCCGTGTCGAGGGCGACGCCGGCGTTGCAGACCACGGTGTCGATGCGGCCGTGGGCGCCGAGCGCCGAATCGACGAGGGCGCCGAGCTGCTCGCGCGAGGTCACGTCGCAGGCGCGGCCCTCGATCGGCAGTCCCTCGGCCGCGAGGCCCGCCGCGACCTCCTCC
>CALMSE010000227.1 GCA_937872275.1 uncultured Leucobacter sp.
AGCCGGCCACCCGGGCGGCCCCGGCTACCCCGGCGGCCCCGGCTATCCGGGCGGCCCCGGCGGCCAGGCTCCCGCCGCAGGCGGCAAGCGCAGCAAGAAGCCGCTCTTCATCACCCTCGCGGCGGTGCTCGTCGTCGCCCTGATCGCGGTCGGCGGCATCATCTGGGCCACCATCGCCTCGAAGGTCGGCGGATCCCGCTCCCCCGAGGCCGCAGCGGCCAAGATCATCGACGGCTTCACGAGCTTCGATCCGCTCACCCTCTACGGCTCGCTCGCGCCGAGCGAGATCTCGGGCTTCACCGCCGCCACCGAGCGCCTCATGGAGGTCGATGTCTCGAGCAAGGACGAGGAGAGCCTGCGGCAGGCCGCGGATCGCCTCAAGAACGCCGTGAGCATCGAGGTCGACGGCATCGAGACCGAGACCGAGGAGCTCGCCGAGGGCGTGGAGCGCGTCGTCTACATCGGCGGCACGATCACGATCGACGGCGACGAGGACGAGATCGTCGACGCCATGATGGACTTCTACGCCCTGAGCGGCGAGCTCACGGGATCCTCGTCGCGCGACTACCTCGACTACATGGAGGACGATCTGCGCGACAGCATCGACCTGCCCTACGTCTTCGACTTCGCCGAATACGAGGACGATCACGACATCCCGATCGGTGTGGTCACGGTGCAGGAGGGCGGCAGCTGGTACGTCAGCCCGATGCTCAGCATGGCGGATGCCGTGTACCGTCCCATGGCGGAGTACGGCGACGCCGGGCGCCTCGGCTCCGAGGTCGTCGAGGGCGAGCCCGCGGAGAGCCCCGAGGCCGCGGGCGCCGCGCTCGCCGAGGCCGTCGTGAACGGCGACCTCGACGACATCGCCGCCCATCTGCCGCTCGCCGAGCGCCGGCTGCTGTCGATCTACGGCGAGCCGCTCTTCGACGACATCGACGGCTGGAACGACGGCATCGAGCTCGATGCGGCCGAGTTCTCGGCCGAGACGAGCGGATCCACCGCCCGCCTGGGCATCGAGGATCTCAGCATCTCGATCCCCGACTTCGGCTACTACGGGGACGAGGAGCTGAGCCTCAAGTTCAGCGGCCACTGCGTGGACATCGAGCACTACGACCCGTACTGGGACGAGACGGAGCGCAACAGCGGTTGCCTCGACGACGTCATTCCCAAGAAGATCTACACGGAGCTCGGCCTCGACGAGGCGGCGCTCATCGCGGTGAAGGAGGGCGGCGGCTGGTTCGTCTCCCCCGTCGCCACGGTCGCCGACATCGTCGCGATCGTGAGCGCCCGCACGGCCGAGCTCTCCCAGGAGGGCAAGCTCGAGGATCTCTTCGACGACATCTCCGCCTACTGAAGAAGGACGCACCCAGCATCATGAGCATCCCGTCGGGGCAGCAGCCGGATCCTGCCCAGCAGCAGTACACCCAGCCGCAGCCGCAGTTCGCGCCGCAGCAGGCACAACCCGGATACCCCGCGCAGCCCGGATACCCCGCGCAGCCGCAGCAGGGCGGCTGGCAGCAGCCGGCCCCGCAGGGCTACGCCCAGCCCGGTCACCAGGCGGGCCCGGCCGTGCCGCGGCCCAACCCGTTCGCCGGCATCCCGGTGAGCGACTGGATCCGCGACGCGGCAGCCGTCGTGCTGCTGCTCGTCTCGCTCGCGCTGCCCTGGCGACTGCAGCTCGACTCCTTCGACCTCGGCCTGCCGCCCGCGGCGACCCGCATCGACGTGCTGCTCATCACGCTGCTGTCGGTCGTCTCGGTCTCGGTGGGCTACCTCGCGCGCATGGGGGTCTTCGGGGCCGCCATGCCGGCCACCCGGGTGGCGCTGATCCGCTTCCTCGTGAACACCCCTTACCTGGTGCTCGTCGTCGTGTACGTCGCGCTCGACGGATTCAGGGTGTCGGGCATCGGGCTCGGCTCGGCCGTCGCGGTCGGCCTCGCCGGCGCGCTCTTCGCCGCCTCGCCCCGCAAGTACGAGGTGTACACGCCGGCGTTCAGCGCCGGGGCCGCGAAGTACGCCTGGCTCTCGGCGTTCGTGCTGGCGGGCTTCGCCGCACTCACCACACTGATCGGCATCGTGCTCACGATCATCACGCTGTTCGAGATGCGGCCCGATCCGCTCACCCTCATCGCGGCCCTCCTCATCGGCCTGCTCTTCGTGGCGGCCCCCGTCATGGTGACGCTGCTCGTGGTGCTGCGCAACGACACCGTGCGCGTGATCGGAATCGCGCTCGGCATCGCCGCGATCCTCGCCGCCTTCCTCCGCGCCTTCGCGCAGCAGGGCGTCGTCGAGACGCTGATGAGCAATCTCGGCTACCCCCTGATCGTGCTCGCGGCCGCTGCCGCCGTCTTCACCACCCCCGGCATGCCCTTCGCCATGCGTCGACGCGGAGAGGTCGAGGGATGGTTCTCGGTGCTGCGCCTCACGCCCGTCCTGCTCATGTGCACCTCGGGCGCGGTCGCGGTCGTCGCCGTGCTCGACCTCATCGGCTCGGGCCGCACCGGGTCGAGCATCGGCTTCTCGATCACCCTGCTCATCTGCACCGTGCTCATGATCGTCGCGACCCTCATGCTTCGCGTGCAGGTCGTCGCAGCCGCTCGGGCCGGGCTCCCGCTCATCGCGAGCCTCGCGGGCGGCCTCGTCGCGGTCGCGCTCATCGTCGTGATCGTCGGGGGCATCGGCTACGACAAGACCAGGTACTCCTTCGACCTCGGCACCCTCTGCGTGTTCCTGCTGGCGCCGCCCGCCCTCATTCTCTACGCGCTCTTCGCGCCGAAGGCGATGCGCGAGTTCTTCCGGGCCGGCAGGCCGCAGGTTCAGCCGATGCCGCAGTACCAGGCCGCGCCCGGCGGCCCCGGGTATCCGGTGCAGCCCACCGGCGCGGTTCCCCCGGTGCCGCAGCCCCCGCTGCAGCCTGCGGTGCAGCAGCCGACGGTGCAGCAGCAGACGCAGCCTCAACCGCTCCAGCAGGCGCCTCAGCAGCCTGCCCAG
>CALMSE010000228.1 GCA_937872275.1 uncultured Leucobacter sp.
CTGGGTCGCGCTCCTCACCGTCGCGCTGATCGCCGCGGCGGGCGGCGCCGGGCTGTGGTGGGGGCAGGGGCCCGGTTCGCAGGTCTCCGTGCCGTCGGTCGAGGGGCTCGACCCGGCGATCGCGCAAGAGCTGCTCGCCGAGCAAGAGCTCGCCGCCGCGCTCTTCGACTGCTCCAGCCTCGAGGTCGCGGCGGGCCTCGCCGTGCGCACCGAGCCCGGCGCCGGCAGCCTGGTCGACCGCGGCACGGAGGTGCGCATGTGCGTCTCGACCGGTCCCGAGCTGCTCGCCGTGCCCACCCTCGTCGGCCTCACGGAGGCCCAGGCGAAGAGCGAGATCGAGGATGCCGGTTTCGTCTTCGGCGAGATCGTGGAACGGCGCTTCGACGGCGGCGTCCCGGGCACCGTGGTCCTCGCGCTCGACGAGAACGGCGAGGGGCTCGGCGAGGTCCACCCCGAACGCGGCACGATCGATCTGATCCTCTCGGCCGGCCCCATCCCCGAAGTGGGCGGGGCGACGCTCGAGGCGGCAACGCAGACCCTCGCGGCCGCGGGGCTCACGGTCGACGCCACACTGAACGACGAGGAGCACGATGACGAGGTTCCGGAGGGCCGCGTGCTCGGGGTGATCCCGCAGACCGATCCTGTGCGCGCCGGCGACATCGTGGGCCTCAGGATCTCGCTCGGGCCGCAGCTGTTCGAGGTGCCCTCGGTCGCGGGCATGGGCCTGCAGGAGGCCATGGACGCCCTCGCCGCGGCCGGCTTCCAGCCGACCACCGCCGTGCCCGACGCGCTGCGCCGCTTCGCCGAGGCGACCGGCACGAGCCCCGCGGCGGGCGAGCGGGTGCGCGCGGGCACGACGATCCAGGTCAGGGCGACCGTCTCGCTGTGACCCGATCGGCGGTCACCTCCGCCGCTTCAGCTCCTCGGCGACCTGGAACGCGAGCTCCAACGACTGCATGTGGTTGAGCCGCGGGTCGCACAGCGACTCGTAGCGGGTCGCGAGCGTCTCCTCGTCGATGTTCTCCGAGCCGCCGAGGCACTCGGTCACATCGTCGCCCGTGAGCTCGACGTGGATGCCGCCGGGGAAGGTGCCCGCCTCGCGGTGCGCCTCGAAGAAGCCGCGCAGCTCGTCCATGACGTCGTCGAAGCGCCGCGTCTTGTAGCCGGTCGCCGTGGTGATGCCGTTCCCGTGCATGGGGTCGGTGACCCACAGCGGCAGGGCGCCGGCATCGCGGACGCCCGCGAGCAGGGGCGGCAGCGCGTCGCGGATCTTCCCCGCGCCCATGCGCGTGATGAAGGTGAGACGGCCGGGCTCGCGATCGGGATCGAGCTTGTCGATGAGGCGCAGCGCGTCGTCGACCGTGGCGGTGGGGCCGAGCTTCACCCCGATGGGGTTGCGCAGCTTCGAGAGCAGCTCGACGTGCGCGCCGTCGAGCTCGCGCGTGCGCTCGCCGATCCACAGGAAGTGCCCGGAGGTGCCGTAGGGCAGCCCGGTGCGCGAGTCGATGCGCACGAGCGGCCGTTCGTAGTCGAGCAGCAGCGCCTCGTGGCTGACGTAGAACTCGGTCTGGGTGAGCGCGGCGCTCTCGACCCCGCACGCCTCCATGAAGCGCAGCGCGCGATCGATCTCGGCGGCGAGCGCCTCGTAGCGCTGGTTGGCCGTGTTGGAAACGAAGCCCTGGTTCCAGAGGTGCACCTGCCTCAGGTCGGCGAAACCGCCCTGCGTGAAGGCCCGGATCAGGTTGAGCGTCGAGGCCGACACGTGGTAGCCGCGCAGGAGCCTGGCGGGGTCGGCCGTGCGCGACTCGGGGGTGAAGTCGTAGCCGTTGACGAGGTCGCCGCGGTAGGCCGGCAGCGAGATGCCGTCGCGGGTCTCGGTGTCGCTCGAGCGCGGCTTCGCGAACTGCCCGGCCATGCGGCCGAGCTTGATCACCGGCATGGATGCGCCGTAGGTGAGCACCACCGCCATCTGCAGCAGCGTCTTCACGCGATCGCGGATCTTGTCGGCCGTCGCCGCGGCGAAGGTCTCGGCGCAGTCGCCGCCCTGCAGCAGGAAGGCCTCCCCCCGCGCCGCCGCGGCCAGGCGCTCGCGCAGCTGGTCGGCCTCGCCCGCGAAGACGAGCGGGGGCTGAGAGGCGAGCTCGGTGCAGGCGGCCTGCAGCGCCTCGCCGTCGTTCCAGACGGGCTGCTGCTTCGCCTCGCGAGCGCGATACGAGTCGAGCTCCAGCGCGTTCGGGTTGACGCTCCGGACTGCCTGCTGACTCACTGCTCGCCTGCTCTCATCGAAGGGTGGGTGCTGCGGCGGACCCGCAACCTTCCCATTCTATCGCTCAGGCGGCCGCGGTCTTGGCGCGTACGCTCGAGGCGTAGACGTCGACGTACTCCTGCCCGCTGAGGCGCTGGATCTCGTACATGATCTCGTCCGTGACGCTGCGCAGCACGAATCGGTCGGTGCTCATCCCCTCGAAGCGGGAGAAGTCGAGGGGCCTGCCGATGATGGTGCCGATGCGCCGGATCTTCGGCAGCTTCGCGCCGATGGGCATGGCCTTCTCGGTGTCGATCATCACCGCCGGCACGACGAGCGCCCCCGACTCGAGCACGAGCCGGGCGACGCCCGTGCGGCCCCGGTAGAGCCGGGCGTCGGGGCTGCGGGTGCCCTCGGGGTAGATCGCGAGCACGTCGCCGCGCTCGAGCACCGCGAGGCCGGTGTTCAGCGAGGCCTCCGAGGCCTTGCCGCCCGAGCGGTCGATGGGGATCTGCCCCACCGAGAGCATGAAGTTCTTGACGAGCCAGCCCTTGAGGCCGCGCCCGGTGAAGTAGTCGCTCTTCGCGAGGAAGTACACGCGGCGGTCGATCATGAGCGGCATGAAGAAGGAGTCGATGACCGAGAGGTGGTTGCCGACGATGACCACGGGACCCGTCGCGGGCAGGTTCTCGGCGCCCTCGACCCAGGGCCGGTAGAGGGTCTTCAGCAGCGGGCCCACGATGAGATGCTTGAGGATCCAGTAGAACACCGACGATCCCCCTTCCAGACATAGCGACACGGAGCGACTGCACCAGACTAGTCAATTGTAGATACCCCACCGCGACCCGGCGCCTCCACGGCGGCATGCAATAGGCTGGATGGGCGGTGTTCCCCGCCGCGATGTCGCCCCGGGTATCGAAGGAGCTCCCGTGAATCTGACCGAGACGCCGATCATCATTCCGCCGGCCCCCGAAGACAACATCACCGACCTGCTCGAGCAGCGCGTGGCCGCGACCCCCGAACGGGTGATCTTCGCGATCCCCGCGGGCGAGGGCTGGGAGGACGTCACCGCCGCGCAGTTCCGGGCCCGGGTCGTCGCACTCGCCAAGGGCTTCGCCGCGGCCGGGGTGCAGCCGGGCGACCGCATCGCCTTCATGTGCAAGACGAGCTTCCAGTGGACGCTCGTCGACTTCGCGCTGCACTACGCCGGCGCGATCATGGTGCCGGTCTACGAGACCTCGTCCTCCCTCCAGATGCACTGGATCCTGGAGGATTCGGGCGCCCGCGGCATCATCTCCGAGACCGCCGAGCACGCGAGCCGCCTGACCGAGATCCGCGACGAGGCGAAGAGCATCGAGATCGAATGGCGACTCGACCAGGGGGCGCTCGACGCCCTGGTGGAGGCGGGCGCCGAGGTGCCCGACGAGGAGATCGACCGCCGGCGCGGCCTCGCGAAGGCGTCCGACACCGCGACCCTCATCTACACCTCCGGCTCGACCGGGCGGCCCAAGGGCGTCGTGCTCACCCACGCCAACTTCGTCGACCTGTCGCGCAACGCCGCCGCGGCCCTCGGCGAGGTCGTGAACGAGGACGGCGCGTCGACGCTGCTCTTCGTCACCCTCGCGCACGTCTACGCGCGCTTCATCTCGATCCTGGCCGTGCATGCCGGCGTGCGGGTCGGCCATCAGCCCGACACCACGAAGCTGCTCCCCTCGCTCGGCACCTTCCGCCCCTCCTTCCTCCTCGCCGTGCCGCGAGTCTTCGAGAAGGTGTACAACTCCGCCGAGCAGAAGGCCGAGGCCGGCGGCAAGGGCAAGATCTTCCGCGCCGCCGCCGTGACCGCGGTGAAGCACAGCGAGCACGTCATGGCCGGCACCAAGGCGCCCCTGGGGCTCCGGATCAAGTTCAAGATCTTCGACCGGCTCGTCTACTCGACGCTGCGCCAGGCCATGGGAGGCCGGGTCAAGTACGCGGTGTCGGGATCCGCCCCCCTCAGCCACTACCTCGGGCACTTCTACAACAGCCTCGGCATCAAGATCCTCGAGGGCTACGGCCTGACCGAGACGACCGCGCCCGTCTCCGTGAACCTGCCCGACAAGTACAAGATCGGCACCGTCGGACCCGCGCTCCCCGGGCATGTGATCCGTATCGCCGAGGACGGTGAGATCGAGGTCAAGGGCACCGCGGTGTTCAAGGAGTACTGGCAGAATCCCGAGGCGACCGCGGCCTCGTTCACCGACGATCACTTCTTCAAGACCGGCGACCTGGGCACGCTCGACTCCGACGGCTACCTCTCGATCACCGGCCGCAAGAAGGAGATCATCGTCACCGCTGGCGGCAAGAACGTCGCGCCGGCAGCGCTCGAGGATCCGATCCGCTCCTTCCCGCTCATCGGCCAGATCGTGGTCGTCGGCGATCAGAAGCCCTTCATCGGGGCGCTCATCACTCTCGACGCCGAGATGCTGCCGACCTGGCTCAAGAACCAGGGCGAGAACGCCGAGATGACCCTCGAGGAGGCCGCGCTGAACCCGAAGGTCATCGCGGAGGTGCAGCGGGCGGTCGATCATGGCAACAAGTACGTCTCCCGTGCCGAGTCGATCCGCAAGTGGGTGATCCTGCCGACCGAGTTCACCGAGGCGAGCGGCCACCTGACGCCGAAGATGAGCATCAAGCGCGACAACATCCTGCGCGACTTCTCCGGCGAGATCGCGAAGATGTACGGCGACAACCCGCAGACGGAGACCGTCGGCACCGCGGGGTGATGGTCCCCGACGGCCTCAGAACCAGTCGGACTCGCGGATCCGCCGCATCGCCTCGCCGCGCGCCTCGCGGTCGAGGCGGTTGATGTAGAGCTTGCCGTCGAGATGGTCGCACTCGTGCTGCAGCGCCTGAGCCAGGAGGCCCTCGCCGCTGATCACGACCTCCTCGCCCGCGAGGTCGATGCCGCGCACGGTCGCGCGCGGGTGGCGCATGACCTCGAACCAGAGTTCCGGAACGGAGAGGCAGCCCTCGCCGGTCGGCACGGGCTCTCCCTCGAGCGCGACGATCTCGGGATTCAGCACGTAGCTCACCTCGCCGTCGATGTGCAGGCTGAAGGCGCGCTGGGTGCGGCCGATCTGCGTGGCCGCGAGGCCGGCCCGCCCCTCGAACGCCACGGTGTCGCAGAGGTCTGCGACGAGGGCGACGACGCCCTCGTCGATCCGCTCGATCGGGGAGCAGACAGTGCGCAGCACCGGATCCCCGAAGAGGCGGATCTCGCGGACGGCCACGCGTCTACTCCTCGATGACGAGCAGCAGGTCGCCGGCCTCCACGCCGCGGGCGCCGCTGAACGCGACCCGGGCGACGCGGCCGTCGAGCGGCGCCGTGATGCCCGCCTCCATCTTCATCGCCTCGATCGTGGCGACCACCTGGCCCGCCTCGACCCGGTCGCCCGCGGAGACCTTCACCGTGACCGTGCCGGAGAAGGGCGCGGCGACGTGGCCCGGAACGCCGCGATCCGCCTTCTCGGCGATCTCGGCGGTGACCGTGATCCGCTCATCCTTGACGAAGACCGGCCGCAGCTGGCCGTTCACCCGCACCATGACGGTGCGCAGGCCCTTGTCGTCGGCCTCGCCGATCGCCTCGAGCCCCACGTAGAGGCGCACGCCGCGGTCGAGGTCGACCGCGTGCTCGGAGCCGGCCTCGAGCCCGTAGAGGTAGTCGCCCGTGTCGAGCACCGAGAGATCGCCGAACTTCTCGCGCGTCGCCGCGTACTGCGCCGTGGGGCCGGGGAAGAGCAGGCGGTTGAGCGTGGTGCGGCGCTCCGCGCTCGTACCGTCGAGCAGGGCCGCATCGGCGTCGGAGACCGGGGCGACCTCGATCGAGACCTCGCGCCCGGCCAGCACGCGCGAGCGGAAGGGCTCGGGCCAGCCGCCCGGGATCTCGCCGAGTTCTCCGGCGAGGAAGCCCACCACCGAGTCGGGCACGTCGTAGCGCTCGGGATTCGCCTCGAAGTCGGCGGGGTCGGCGTCCACCGCCGCGAGGTGGAGCGCCAGGTCGCCGACCACCTTCGACGAGGGGGTCACCTTCGGGATGCGCCCCAGGATGCGGTCGGCCGCGGCGTACATGTTCTCGATCTTCTCGAAGTTGTCGGCGAGCCCCAGGGCGATGGCCTGCTGGCGCAGGTTCGAGAGCTGGCCGCCGGGGATCTCGTGCGTGTAGACGCGCCCCGTGGGCGAGGGGAGGCCCGACTCGAAGGGGCGGTAGGTCGTGCGCACCGCGTCCCAGTAGGGTTCGAGTTCGTAGACCGCATCGGCGTCGAGGCCGGTGTCGCGCTCGGTGTCGGCGAGCGCTGCGACGAGAGCCGAGAGCGAGGGCTGCGAAGTCGTGCCGGCCATCGGGGCCGAGGCCGCGTCGACCGCGTCGACGCCGGCCTGCGCCGCGGCGAGCAGCGTCGCGAGCTGGCCGCCCGGGGTGTCGTGCGTGTGCAGGTGCACCGGCAGGTCGAAGCGCTCGCGCAGCGCGGCGACGAGCTTCGCCGCCGCCGAGGGGCGCAGGAGCCCCGCCATGTCCTTGATCGCGAGGACGTGGGCCCCGGATTCGACGATGCGCTCGGCCAGGCGCAGGTAGTAGTCGAGCGTGTACTTGTCCTCCGCCGGGCTCAGCAGATTGCCCGTGTACGACATCGCGACCTCGGCGACCGCGGTACCGGTCTCGCGCACCGCGTCGATCGCGACCCGCATCTGGTTCACGTCGTTGAGCGCGTCGAAGATCCGGAAGATGTCGATGCCGGTCTCCGCCGCCTCCTTCACGAAGGCCTGAGCGACCTTGGCCGGGTACGGGGTGTAGCCCACGGTGTTCTGACCGCGCAGCAGCATCTGGATCGGCACGTTCGGCATGGCTTCGCGCAGCCCCGCGAGCCGCTCCCAGGGGTCCTCGGCGAGGAAGCGCAGGGCCACGTCGTAGGTCGCGCCGCCCCAGGCCTCGACCGAGAGGAGCTGCGGGGTGAGGCGCGCGACGTAGGGGGCCGCCGCGATCAGGTCCTTCGAGCGCACCCGGGTGGCCAGCAGGCTCTGGTGCGCATCGCGGAAGGTCGTCTCGGTGACGGCCAGCGCGGTCTGCGCGCGCAGTGCCCTCGCGAAGCCCTCCGGGCCCAGTTCGAGCAGCCGCTGCCGGTTTCCCGCCGGAGGCGTCGCGTCGAGGTCGACGACGGGCAGCTTCACCGCGGGGTCTACCGCTCCGGGCCGGGGGCCGTTGGGCTGGTTCACCGTGACGTCGGCGAGGTACTGCAGCACGCGCGTGGCGCGATCCTGCGGGCGGTTCAGGGTGAGCAGCTCGGGCCGCTCGCCGATGAACGCGGTGCTGACGTCGCCGGCCTGGAAGTCGGGATCGTCGAGCACGGCCTGCAGGAAGGGGATGTTCGTGGCCACGCCGCGGATGCGGAACTCGGCGAGGGCGCGGCGGGCCCGCACGACGGCGGCCTCGAAGTCCCGCCCGCGGCAGGTGAGCTTCGCGAGCATGGAGTCGAAGTGGGGGCTGATGTGCGCGCCGGGGTTGATCGTGCCGCCGTCGAGGCGCACGCCGCCGCCGCCGGGCGAGCGGTAGGTGGTGATGCGGCCCAGGTCGGGGCGGAAGTCGTTCGCCGGATCCTCGGTGGTGATGCGGCACTGCAGCGCAGCACCGCGCAGCTGGATGCGATCCTGCGTGAGCCCCAACTCCTCCAGCGTCTCCCCCGCGGCGATGCGCATCTGCGCCTGCACGAGGTCGACGTCGGTGACCTCCTCGGTCACCGTGTGCTCCACCTGGATGCGCGGGTTCATCTCGATGAAGACGTGCTCCCCGGCGCGGGGGCCCTCGGTGTCGAGCAGGAACTCGACCGTGCCGGCGTTCTCGTAGCCGATCGACTTCGCGAAGGCGATGGCGTCGCGGGTCAGGGCGTCGCGGGTGGCGGTGTCGAGGTTCGGCGCGGGGGCGATCTCGACGACCTTCTGGTGGCGGCGCTGCACCGAGCAGTCGCGCTCGTAGAGGTGCACGGTCGCTCCCGTGCGATCCGCGAGCACCTGCACCTCGATGTGGCGGGGCCGCAGCACCGCCTGCTCGATGAACATCGTCGGGTCCCCGAAGGCGCTGTCGGCCTCGCGCATGGCGCTCTCGAGCGCGTCGCGCAGCTCCTCCGGGCGCTCCACGCGCCGCATGCCGCGCCCGCCGCCGCCGGCGACCGCCTTGGCGAAGACCGGGAAGCCGATCTCCTCGGCCCCGGCGATGAGCGCCTCGACATCGGTCGAGGGCGGGGTGCTCCGCAGTACGGGGACGCCCGCGGCGATGGCGTGCTCCTTCGCGGCCACCTTGTTGCCGGCCATCTCGAGGGCGGCCTTGCCCGGGCCGATGAAGGTGATGCCGGCCTCGGCGGCGGCCGCCGCGAGCTCGGGGTTCTCGCTGAGGAAGCCGTACCCCGGGTAGATCGCGTCGGCGCCGCATTCCTTCGCGACGCGCACGATCTCCTGCACGTTCAGGTAGGCCCGCACCGGGTGGCCCTCGGTGCCGATCTGGTAGGCCTCGTCGGCCTTCAGGCGATGCAGCGAGTTGCGATCCTCATAGGGGAAGACCGCCACGGTGCGCGCGCCGAGCTCGTACGCCGCGCGGAAGGCTCGGATCGCGATCTCGCCGCGGTTGGCGACCAGGATCTTCTTGAACATGCTGCTCCCTCGAAAGGTTGTGCCCAGGGGAATACGAATGACCAGCGACAAGCCTACACTGGGAAATATCTCGATATCGAGATATTTCCGGCCCGAATTCGGGGCGGTGAGTACCGGGTCGCGCACTCCTTTGAACTTCCAGGCAGCCCCCCTCTAAACTTAAGTCGTGCATGTACTCAGCGTGAGCTCCCTCAAAGGCGGCGTCGGCAAGACCACGGTCGCCCTCGGACTGGCATCCGCGTCCTTCTCGCGAGGGCTGCGCACGCTCGTGGTCGACCTCGACCCGCAGTCCGACGCCTCCACCGGCCTCGATGTGAACCCCGAGGGGTATGCCAACATCGCCGACGTGCTGGAGAGCCCCAAGGAGAAGACGGTCCGCCAGGCGATCGCGCCGAGCGGCTGGAACCAGCACCACGAGGGGTCGATCGACCTCCTCGTCGGCAGCCCCTCCGCGATCAACTTCGACGGCCCCCATCCCACCGTGCGCGAGATCTGGAAGCTGGAGGAGGCGCTCGCGAGCGTCGAGTCCGAGTACGATCTCGTGATCATCGACTGCGCCCCCTCCCTGAACGCCCTCACGCGCACCGCGTGGGCAGCCAGCGACCGCGTGCTCGTGGTCGCCGAGCCGGGGCTGTTCTCGGTCTCCGCGGCGGACCGCGCGCTGCGCGCGATCGAGGAGATCCGGCGCGGCGTGAGCCCGCGCCTGCAGCCCCTCGGCATCCTCATCAATCGCACCCGCCCGCAGTCGATGGAGCATCAGTTCCGCATCCGCGAGCTGAAGGAGATGTTCGGGCCGCTCGTGCTCAGCCCGCAGCTGCCCGAGCGCACCTCGCTGCAGCAGGCTCAGGGCGCGGCGAAGCCCGTGCACATGTGGCCGGGCGAGCACGCGCAGGAGATGGCGGGCTACTTCGACGACGTGCTCGACCAGGTGCTGCAGTCCATGCAGCCGGGCGAGGGCACCGGCTCGACCGGCGGTGCGGCGAGGCCGGCGGCCACCGTGGCCTTCGCCGAGGAGCGCAGTTCGGGCGTCCCGATCGTCGCGGTCGACGTCGAGGCCGCGAACGAGCACGGAGCCGACGAG
>CALMSE010000229.1 GCA_937872275.1 uncultured Leucobacter sp.
CGCGGCCCGCTCCGCGTCGGCGCTCTCCGCGGGCTCGATCGCGAACTCTCCCGGAGTCACGAGCATCGCCTCGGCGCCGGCCTCCGCCGCGGCGAGCGCGCAGGCGAGCCCCGCGACTCCGGTGCCCAGGATGAGGATCACGGCTTCGCCGCCAGCATGCGCTCGAGCGCGACCCGCGAGTCGCTCGCCACCCGGCCCGACACGCTGATGCGGTTGGGCGTCTCGCCCGCCACGAGCGATTCCAGCGTCCAGGCCAGGTAGGCCGGATGGATGCGGTACATCGTCGAGCATGGGCAGACCACCGGGTCGAGGCAGAAGATCGTGAGCTCGGGGTGCTGCTGCTGCAGCCGGTTCACGAGGTTGATCTCGGTGCCGACGGCGAGCACCGTGCCGGGCTCGGCCTCCTCGATCTGGCGCCGGATGTACTCGGTCGAGCCGTTGCCGTCGGCGGCCTCGACGACGGCCGCCGGGCACTCGGGGTGCACGATCACCCGCACACCGGGGAACTCGGCCCGCGCCCGCTCGATCTGCTCGACGGTGAATCGCTTGTGCACCGAGCAGAAGCCGTTCCAGAGGATCACCTTCGCCTCGCGCAGCGCCGCCTCGCTGTTGCCGCCGAGCGGCAGGTGCGGGCGCCACAGCGGCATCTCGGCCTCGGAGATCCCCATGCCCTTCGCCGTGTTGCGGCCCAGGTGCTGATCGGGGAAGAACACGACCCGGCGCCCGCGCTCGAACGCCCATTCCAGCACCGTGCGGGCGTTCGACGAGGTGCAGACGATGCCGCCGTTGCGCCCGCAGAACGCCTTGATCGCGGCGGAGGAGTTCATGTAGGTCACGGGGATCGCGGGGGCGAGGCCGTCATCGGAGGCCTCGTCGCCCAGCACGCCCATGAGCTCGGTCCAGCAGTCCTCGACCTGCTCGATCGTGGCCATGTCGGCCATCGAGCAGCCGGCCGCGAGATTCGGCAGGATCACCGACTGCTCGGGAGTCGAGAGGATGTCGGCGGTCTCGGCCATGAAGTGCACGCCGCAGAAGACGAAGGCCTCCGCCTCGGGATGCTGCTTCGCCGCCTGCGCGAGCATGAAGGAGTCGCCCACGAAGTCGGCGTACTTCACGATCTCGTCACGCTGGTAGAAGTGGCCGAGGATGCGCACACGGTCGCCGAGGGTCGCCTTGGCCTCGAGGATCCAGCGATCCAGCTCCTCCTCGCTCGCCTCGGTGTACCGGACGGGCAGGGGGGCCTGCCGCGGGGCGTCGCCCGGAGCGGAGTCGTCGACCGAGGCCCCCGGGCCGTAGCCCGGATCCCGGTCGATCGCCCATGGGTCGCTCTCGAGCCCGCTGTCGCAGCTCGAGAGCCCGGTCGCGCGCAGGGCGATGGGCCGGCGGTGCGCGGCGGCGTCGACGGTCGCGGTGGCAGCGGCGCTCTCGGAGGCGGCCGCCCCGCGGATGAGTTCGGCGACACTCGTCATGATTCGGTTCCTTCGCTCTGGTCGTTCGGGAGTTCGGTGCGGAAGAGTTCGGTGCGGAAGCGGTAGAGACGGGCCGGCCGGTGCCGGGCGCCGGTCTGGGTCTCGCCCGTGTCGACGAGGTACCCCTGGGCGAGGGCCTGACGGCGGAAGTTCGCGGGGTCCACGGCGTGGCCGCGGATCGCCTCGGTCACCGCGCGCAGCTGCGCGAGCGTGAAGGTCTCGCCCAGGAAGCGGTAGGCGACGGCAGAGTACTCGGTCTTGAGCCTGAGCCTCGTGAGCGCGTAGGCCACGATCTCGGCGTGGTCGAAGGCGAGCGGGGGCAGCCGGTCGGCCGAGAACCAGGCGACGTTCGGGTCGGATCCCGGATCGTCGGCCGCGGGGTGGGGATCGCCGGAACCATCCGGATCCGCCGCCGTGTCGGCGGGCTCGGCCGCGCCCGCGAGCTCGACTGCGCTCGCCAGTTCGTCCTCGCCGTAGAGCGCCCAGTAGGCGATGGTGACAAGGCGCTGCGCTTCGGCGGAGCGCTCGACGGCGCCGAAGGAGTAGAGTTGTTCGAGGTAGCCGGGCGTCCGGCGCACCGCCGCGCGCAGGGTGCGCAGCGCGGTGTCGACGAGGGTCTCGTCCCACGGGATGGGGCCGCCCGGCAGCGCCCAGCAGTCCGCGAAGGGGGGCCGGGTGCGGCGCACGAGCGGGATCCACAGCGTCACCGCATCGCCTCCCCCGGCGGCGACCGCCTGCGCCCACGGCCTAGTCTCGTCCGCATCGGGGTCGCCGATGCGCGCCTCGGCCGGGGGCTGCAACGCGAAGGCGACCGTGGAGACGGCGACGGCCGGGGGCAGAAAGCGCCGCTCGCTTGCGCTGACGGCCGCGTAGCCGGTCGGAATGGTCGCAGAACGCATCGGGCACCTCCTCCCCCGCTCGGGCGCGGCTCGCGCCGCTCGGACAACTTATAGTCACTTTGACCATAAGTCAGAATACACCCGATGCCGGCTCCGCGCCACCCGCCTCCGAAGTCTGTGCAGCGCTCCCCCGCCCGCCGAACTCGGCACGCCACGAGATCACGCAGCAAATCGACGAGATCTCGAAATGCTGGCCCGGCTGAATCATTGCTCAAACCTGTGAAAAGCTTGGCACCTGGCCCCAGGCCGAGCTCTCCGAAAGCGTCGACTCGACTTCATGGAGTTCCCCGGACTGCGCAGGTCGCTGATCTGCGATACGGGCACGGCCGACATGCAACCAGGCGAAACCCGCATGACTCGCCCTGACCAGCAGCAGGCTTCCGCCGTGGGGCACCCGGCAGAACGGCTCACGGGTGCGCGGTTCCTCTTCTCGCCTCGAACCTCCGGCTGTGGGCGAGTCGGCTCTCGCAGCTGGTCGTCTCCGTCATCGGCGCGGCCTCGGCGCGATCCCGGGTCGTGAACCCGAGAATCGCCATCCCTCCTTCTCCTTCGCTTGAAGAAGGGGATGACGCAGGAGGACCCCTCCTGCGGGCGGGCGCTCGGGAACCGCCACTCGACGAAACCCGCCGTCGATCGCGTCTCTCGGTCGAAACCGATGATGCGACAAGGGCGGTTGCACCCGGGGCCGCGCTCGAGGGAGCCGTAGGCTTGATGTGCAATCGACAGATCGGCACGCCCGTCGGGCGGCTCCTTGCACAGAGAGGACACCCCATGAAGGGTTTCAAAGAGTTCATCATGCGCGGCAACGTCATCGAGCTGGCCGTCGCGGTCATCATCGGCGCCGCGTTCACGGCGATCGTGAACGCCCTCGTCGAGGGCGTCTTCAACCCGATCATCGCGGCGATCTTCAACGCCGACGAGATCAACCAGGCCGTGTGGCAGATCGGTCCGGTCAGCCTCGGCGTCGGCCAGGTGCTCGGCGCGGTCATCAACTTCGTGCTCATCGCCCTCGTCGTCTACTTCGTCATCATCGTGCCGATCAACAAGCTCAACGAGGCCGCCTACGTGCGCCGGCACGGTCACAAGCCGGTCGAGGAGGAGGCCGCGCCGAGCGAGACGGAACTGCTGACCGAGATCCGCGACCTGCTCGCCGCCCGCGAGGAGCAGCCGCCGCAGCGCTAGAGGGGTAGGATGAGCCCGTCCGGGGCAATGGCGCCCCCGGCGAGGCCGTAGAGGAGGCCAAGCATGTCCGATAAGCACACGCTCCCCAACGCGACCGACACCGGGCACATCCACGTCGGCAAGGGTCTCAACGCAGGCGCGCTCGGCGTCGTCGGCTCGACCGTGATCGGTCTGGCCTCGACGGCGCCGCTCTACTCCCTGGCCGCAACGCTCGGCTACGTCATCGTGGCGGTGGGCGCCCAGGCCCCGCTCGTCTTCATCGTCGCCTGCATCCCGATGATCTTCGCGGCATTCGCGTACCAGGAGCTCAACCGCGAGATGCCCGACTGCGGCACCACCTTCGTCTGGGGCACCAAGGCCTTCGGCCCGGTGACGGGGTGGATCGGCGGCTGGGCCGTCGCCGTGGCCTCGGTGATGGTGCTGGCGAACGTCGGCGAGATCACCGGCAAGTACTTCTGGCTGCTCCTCGGCAACGACGAGTTCGCTGGCAACCGGGTGATCGTGGTCGCCACCTCGGTGGTGTTCATGGCGATCATGACCTTCGTGAGCACGATCGGGGTGCAGATCGGCGAGCGCCTGCAGATGGTGCTCATGACGATCCAGATCGTCGCGATGGTGCTGTTCGGGGTGCTCGCGCTGGTGCACGCGCTCGACGGCAGCTACGAGGGCTCGGTCGCCTTCGACTGGAACTGGTTCAACCCGGCCGAGCTCACCTCGTGGTCGGGCTTCATGGAGGCCGTGCTGCTCGCCCTCTTCATCTACTGGGGCTGGGACACCTGCCTGGCACTGAACGAGGAGACGAAGAACCCGCGCAAGACCCCGGGCCGGGCCGCGCTCTCGAGCATCGCCGTGCTCATCGTCCTCTACGTCGGCATCTCGGTCGCGGTGATGATGTTCGCGGGCTTCGGCGACACCGGCTTCGGGCTCACCAACGAGGCGAACCTCGACGACGTCTTCTCGGTGCTCGGCGGGGCGCTCTTCGGCCCGTGGGGGTGGTTCCTGATCCTCGGCGTGATGCTGTCGGCGGCCTCGTCGACGCAGACCACGATCCTGCCGACCGCGCGCGGCACCCTGTCGATGGCGGTCTACCGCGCACTTCCGGCGAAGTTCGCCGAACTGCACCCCAAGTTCAAGACGCCCTGGTTCTCGACGACCACGATGGGTGTCGCCGCGATCCTCTACTACGTCGTGATGTCGATCGTCTCCGAGGACGTGCTCGCCGATTCGCTCACCTCGATGGGGCTCGCGGTCGCGCTCTACTACGCCATCACCTCATTCTCCTGCGTCTGGTACTTCCGCGGCACGCTGCGCGACAGCGCGCGCAACCTGTGGATGCGCGGGATCTTCCCGTTCCTCGGCGGCCTGCTGCTCAGCTACGCCTTCATCCAGTCGGCGATCGACATGTGGAGCGTCGACTACAGCTACACGGTGCTGCTCGGCATCGGCGGCGCCTTCGTGATCGGCATCGGCGCGATCCTCGTCGGCTTCGTGCTCATGGGCATCTGGTGGCTGCGACCGAACTCGCGGCCCTTCTTCCGCGGCGAGAGCCTGAACCGCGACACCCCGGTGCTCGTACCCGACGAGTAGGACGGGGAGGAGCGGATCATGACCGAACGGTTCGACACGGTCGTCGTCGGCGCAGGCGTCTCGGGGCTCGCCGCGGCGCGGCTGCTGGCCGATGCGGGGCGACGGGTGGTGGTGCTCGAAGCGCGCGAACGGATCGGCGGCCGCGTGCACACGGAGCGCATCGGGGGCCGCGTCACCGATATGGGCGCCTCGTGGATCCACGGGATCGACGGCAGCCCCGTCTTCGAGGCGGCGACCGCCTTCGGCATGCCGACCGTCGAGTTCACGATGGGCAGCTTCCAGGCCGGGGGCCGCCCGGTGGCCTACTACGATCCCGCTGGGCGGCGCCTCTCGCCCGAAGCCGCTGCGGCATTCATCGCGGATGTGGCCGCGGTCGACGCACTGCTGCCCGAGGCCATCGGGGCGGCACCGCACGGCTCGTCGTACGCCTTCGTCGCGCGGGCGGCGGCGGATCGCGCGATGGCGCAGCACGGGTGGACGCCCGACCGCGCCGAGCGGGTCGTGGAGTACCTGCACCACCGCTCCGAGGAGCAGTACGGCGCCGACGCGACGGCGCTCGACGCCCACGGCCTCGACGACGACGCGACCGACGGCGATGAGGTGGTGTTCCCCGACGGCTACGACCGACTCGCCGAGCACCTGGCCGAGGGCCTCGACGTGCGGCTCGAGCACGCGGTGAGCACGGTGCGGTGGTCGCGCGGATCGCGAGGGTGCGTCGAGGCGCACTTCGTCGACGCGAACGGCTCGCACCGGGGTCTGATCGCCGATCGCGCGGTGGTGACGGTGCCCGTCGGCGTGCTGAAGTCGGGCGGACTGAAGTTCATACCCTCCCTGCCGCAGCCCGTCGCCGGCGCTCTCGCGGGTCTCGAGATGAACGCCTTCGAGAAGGTGTTCCTGCGCTTCTCTGAGCGGTTCTGGGACGAGGGCGTCTACGCGATCCGCCGGCAGGGCGAGGCCGGGCGCTGGTGGCACTCCTGGTACGACCTCACCGCGCTGCACGGCACGCCGACGCTGCTGACCTTCGCGGCGGGCGAGTGCGCGCGGGAGATCCGCACCTGGAGCGACGACCGCGTCGTCGCCTCGGTGATGGCGGCGCTGCGCGAGATCTACGGCGATGCGGTGCCGGATCCGGAGCAGGCCCATCTCACGCACTGGCAGGACGACCCCTGGAGCCACGGCTCCTACGCCTATATGACGCTCGGTTCGGCGCCCGAGGATCACGAGCTGCTGGCGACGCCGATCGCCCGCGAGCCCGAAGGCGGTTCCGTACTGCACCTCGCCGGCGAGGCCACCTGGCAGGACGATCCCGCGACCGTGACCGCGGCGCTGTGCTCGGGGCATCGCGCGGCCGAGCGGATCCTGGGACGCCCCGTGCCGATCTCGGCCCTGTGGGCCTCCGACTCCGGTCCCTCGCACACCCCGCGCACGCCATAGGCTGGATCGCATGGGCGAGATCTTCGTGAGCGCGGTCGCCATGCGCGACGATCGGGGCCGCGTGCTCAACGTGCGCAAGCGCGGCACGAGCATGCTGATGCTGCCGGGCGGCAAGCCCGAGCCGGGCGAACGCCCGGACGAGACCGCCGTGCGCGAGTTCGCGGAGGAGCTCGGCGTCGCGCTCGACCCCGCACGGCTGCGCCTTGTCGGCGAGTTCCGCGCCGCCGCCGCGAACGAGCACGGCTTCACCGTCGTGGCCACGGTCTACGAGCACCCCTACGCTCCTGGCGCCTCGGTGAGCGCCGAGATCGAGCATCTGGAGTGGGTGGATCCCGCGATCCCCCGCGACGACATGGCCCCGCTCAACACGGAGCACGTCTTCCCGCTGCTGCTCGCCGCCCCGGACGCGGGACGCTGAGGCCGGAACCCGCTCAGAGGTCGAGCCCGCCGATCCACACGCCCTTCTCCTCGAGGTACTCGCCGAGCGCGGCCTCCCCCATCTCTCGACCCCAGCCACTCGCCTTGAAGCCGCCCCACGGCGCCGCCGGGTCGGGGATCGGCAGCATGTTCACGTACACCGCCCCGGCGTCGATGCGCGCGGCCAGCTCGTGCGCCTCGTTCAGGTCGGTCGTCCAGATCGCGGCGGCGAGCCCGTACTCGGTGTCGTTGGCGCGCGCGACGAGGTCGTCGACACTGTCGTAGCTCATCACCGGCATGACGGGCCCGAAGATCTCCTCGCGCACGATCGTCATGTCGTCGCGCACATCGGCGACCACGGTGGGCTCGAAGAAGTACCCCGCCGCGAGCTCGCCGCCGGGCCTGGAGCCGCCGCTCAGGATCGTGGCGCCCTCGTCGCGCGCGGTCTGCACGTAGCGCTCCACCCGCGCGAGCTGCTCGGCGGAGTTCAGCGGGCCGAGCACGGTGCGCTCGTCGAGACCGTCGCCGATCCTGAGCCGCGCCGCGGCCTCGGCGAGCCGCCGCGTGAACTCGTCGACCACGCTCGCGTGCACGTAGAAGCGCGAGTACGCCGCGCAGACCTGGCCGCTGTTGAGCACGTTGCCCATGAGGTTGCCCTCGACGGCCTTCTCGAGGTCGGCGTTCGCCGTGACGATGCTCGGCGACTTGCCGCCGAGCTCGAGGGTGACGCGCTTCAGGTTGCCGGCGGAGGCCCGCACGATCGAGCGCCCGACCTCCGTGGAGCCGGTGAAGCTGATCTTGTCGACGCCGGGGTGCTCGGCGAGCCGCCGCCCGGCCTGCGCCCCGCCCGTGACGAGGTTCACCACGCCGTCGGGCACGCCCGCCTCGGCGAGCAGCTCGACCAGCCGCACGGTGCTGAGCGGGGTCTGCTCGGCGGGCTTCAGCACGACCGTGTTGCCGGTCGCGAGGGCCGGGGCGAGCTTCCACACGGTCGTCATGAAGGGGAAGTTCCACGGGATCACGAGCGCGCACACCCCGACCGGCTGCTTGCGCGTGTACTGCAGCACACCGGGCAGGCTCACGGGGTTGGTCGATCCGGCGATCTTCGTGGGCCACCCGGCGAAATAGCGCAGGTGGGCCGCCGCCGCGGGGATGTTGACGCCGCGGCTGACACCGATCGGCTGGCCGACGTCGCGGGTCTCGAGCTCGGCGATCTCATCGGCGTGCGCGTCGATCAGCTCTGCGGCGCGCCACAGGATCTCGCCCCGCCGCGCGGGGCTCAAGCCCTGCCACGGTCCGCGGAGCGCCGCGCGCGCCGCCGCCACGGCCGCGTCGACATCGTCGGGGCTCGCCTCGGAGGCGGTCGCGAAGACCGCGCCCGTCGCCGGGTTCACGACATCGAACTCGCCGCCGTCGCTCGCGCCGCGCCATTCGCCGCCGATGCAGAGCGTGCGGGCGGTCACGCGGCGACCCCCGTCCGAGCCGCGGCGCCTCCAGCGGCCCCGACCGCATCGTCTTCGAGGATGAAGTCGGCCACGCGCTCCCCCACGAGCACCGCGGGCGCGTGCGTGTTGCCGGAGGGCACCGAGGGGAACACCGAGCAGTCGGCGACGCGGAGCCCCGCGACACCCCGCACGCGCAGGCGCGGATCCACCACCGCCATCGCGTCGCGCCCCATCTTGCAGGTGCCCGACGGGTGGTGGTAGGTGAGGATCTGCTCGCGCACGTACTGCTCGAGCGCCTCGCCCATGACCTCGGCGCCCGGGAACAGCTCGGCCCCGCGTTCGCCCGCGAGCGCGGGCTGAGCGGCGATCTCGCGGCACTTCGCGATGGCCGCGAGCATGGTCTGCATGTCCTGCGGGTCGCTGAAGTAGCCGAGGTCGACGCGCGGCAGATCGTGCGGGTCGGCGGAGGCCAGGAACACCCGACCCGCGCTGAAGGGGCGGATCACCCCGGCCAGGAAGGTGAAGGCCTGCTCGGGAACCTCGGCGCCGCGCACGGGCAGCCCCTTCGCCACGAGGATCGGCTGCAGGTCGGGGGCCGTGAGGCCCGGGTCGGACTTCGCGAAGAAGTGGCATTCGGTGCCGTTCGCGCGCTGCGGCTCGATGGGGTGCGTCGATTCGTAGACGAGCGGCACCAGGAAGTGATCCTGCAGGTTCCCGCCGACACCGGGCAGCGCCCGCCGCACCTCGATGCCGTGCGCCGCGAGTTCCCCGGGGTCGCCGATGCCGCTCAGCATGAGCAGCTGCGGCGACTGGTACGAGCCGGCCGCGAACACCACGTCGCGCTCGGCCTCGAGCGCGACCTCCTCGCCCGCGTGCTCGATGACGACACCGGTGCAGCGGTCGCCGTCGAAGGTGAGCCGCAGCGCGAGCGAGAACGGGAAGACGAACAGGCGGGGATCGTCCTTCACGCCCTCCAGGTAGGCGTCCCACGAGGTGCAGCGCTTGCCGTCGCGCACGTTGATCTGGGCGACGGCGACGCCGAGCGGGCTCTCGCCGTTGTAGTCGGGGTTCACCGCCAGCCCGGCCTGCTCGCCCGCCTCGATGAACCGGTGCGTGAGCCGGTTCGGCTCGTGGTTCAGCGCGACCGGCATCGGGCCGCCCGTGCCGCGGTGGTCGTCGACGCCGCCCTCGAAGTCCTCCATGCGCCGGTAGACCGGCAGCACCTCGTCCCAGCCCCAGCCGGGAGCGCCCTGCAGCGCCCACGCGTCGAAGTCGGCCCGCACGCCCCGCGCGTGCACGAGGCCGTACATGGCGCTCGAACCGCCGAAGACCCTGCCTCGGGGCAGCTCGACCACTGTGCCCGAGGCGTGCTGCTGGGGCTCCGAGCGGATGCGCCAGTCGGTGTCGAGCCCCCACAGCTCCCACATGCGGGTGATGTCGGTGATCCGCTCGTCGTCGACCGGGCCGCCGGCCTCGACGATCGCGACGGTGCGGCCGGCGTCGAGCAGGCGGCGCGCGGCCGCGCAGCCGGCGGATCCCGCCCCGATGACGATGGGGTCGAAGCGGCG
>CALMSE010000230.1 GCA_937872275.1 uncultured Leucobacter sp.
CACGAGGCTGCGGATCCCGCGCTTGTCGGCTGCGCCCGCGGCCGCGGTGCGCGAGGCGCCGGTGCTCGGGTCGTTCACGCCCGCAAGTCTACGGTCCCGAGTAGGCTTGGCCCATGGTCCACGAATCCGCGAAGCGCACCGTCACGAAGGCCGTGATCCCCGCCGCCGGTCTCGGCACGCGCTTCCTCCCGGCGACGAAGGCCATGCCGAAGGAGATGCTGCCCGTCGTCGACAAGCCCGCGATCCAATACGTGGTCGAGGAGGCCGCCGCAGCCGGGATGCACGACGTGCTCATCATCACCGGCCGCAACAAGGGCAATCTGAGCAACCACTTCGACGGGGTGCCCGAGCTCGAGCTCTCGCTGGAGCGCAAGGGCGACGACGAGCGTCTCGAGCGCGTGCAGGAGGCGAGCGAGCTCGCCGACGTGCATTTCCTGCGCCAGGGCCAGCCCCTGGGCCTCGGTCATGCGGTCGGGCGGGCTCACATGCACGTCGGCGACGACTCCTTCGCCGTGCTGCTCGGCGACGACCTGATCGACGTGCGCGATCCGCTGCTGACCCGCATGATCGACGTGCACGACGCCCGGCAGGCGACCGTGGTCGCGCTCATGGAGGTGCCGCCCGAGGCGATCCACCTCTACGGCTGCGCGGCGGTCGAGGCCACCGATGAGGCCGACGTGGTGCGCGTCACCCAGCTGGTCGAAAAGCCGTCGGCGGCGGAGGCGCCGTCGAACCTCGCCGTCATCGGCCGCTACGTGCTGCGGCCCGAGATCTTCGGGCAGCTCGAACGGCTGGAGCCCGGTCGCGGGGGCGAGTACCAGCTGACCGATGCGCTGAACGCGCTCGCCGACGGCGGGGGCGAGGCGCCCGTCTACGGGGTGATCTTCCGCGGCAGGCGCTACGACACCGGCGATCGCGCGGACTGGATCAAGGCGAATCTGCTGCTCGGCGTCGATCACGAGGAGCTCGGCCCCGAGCTGCGCAGCTGGGTGATCGGCTTCGCGGATCGCCTCCGCGCCGCGGACCGCGACTGAGGGGGCGCCGGTGAGTCCGCTCGCGCATCCCATCGAGACCCCCGCGCCGCGGGCCAGCGGCCCGGTCGGCATCCGCGCGATCCGCACCCGCGACGCGCGCGCCCTGCAGCGGCTGCTCACCGAGAACCGCGCCTGGCTCGAGCCCTGGGAGGCCACCTACCCGGGCGGCGGGGGAGCGGCGCCCGGGTCGACGCCGATGCGCCCGGTGATCCGCGCCCTGCAGCGCCAGCAACGGGATGGGGCGGGCGTGACCTTCGTCATCACCTACCGCGGCGAGCCCGTCGGCCAGCTCTCGCTCTCCGACGTCAGCGGCGGCGCGTTGCGATCCGCCTCCATCGGCTACTGGGTGTCGCGGGAGGTCGCGGGTCGCGGGATCGCGCCCGTCGCGGTGGCGCTCGCCATCGACTACGCGATGACCGCGCTTCGGCTGCACCGCATCGAGATCTGCATCAGGCCCGAGAACGCGGCGTCGCTCAGGGTCGTGGAGAAGCTCGGGATGCGGGCCGAGGGGCGGCGCCTCGCCTATATCCACATCGCGGGCGAATGGCGCGACCACGACAGCTTCGCCGTGACGCGCGAGGAGATTCCGGAGGGCATGCTCGCACGCCTCGGCGCGGCACCGACGCGGGAGAGCGCCCGAACCGTACAGTAAGCGGCATGACAGGCGGCGTGCTCGGTGGTGGTGTGATCTTCGTGGTGGCGGCGCTCCTCTGGGCCGCCGTGCTCGTGCCGGCGTGGGTGCGGCGTCGCGAGTTCAAGACGGCGGAGCACAACGCCGTGAGGCTGCAGCGCACCCTGCGGGTGCTGGCCGAGACGGCCGAGGTGCCCACCGAGGTACGCGTCGAGGCGACCGCGCGCGAGGCGCTCGCGCAGGAGAAGCTGCTGCGCACCGCGCAGCGGCAGCAGGAGGCCGAGCGGCAGGCGAAGCTCGCCGAGGCGCGCGCCGCGCAGGTGCGGGCACAGATCAAGGCCCAGCAGATGAAACGTCGGCAGGCCGCGCTCGTGCGCGCGGGCGACCACGCCGGGGTCGGCGAGCAGGTCGCGCTTGGCGAGGCTC
>CALMSE010000231.1 GCA_937872275.1 uncultured Leucobacter sp.
CCGCCGCCGCCGAGGCGCGCGCCGCCGGGGCGGAGGCCGTGCTGGCCATCGGGGGCGGCAGCGGACTGAGCGCCGCGAAGGCCGTGGCGCTGCTGATGACGAACGACGTCGGCATCGAGAGCCTCGAAGGCGAGGGCCGGGCGGCGCACCCGCCGGCGCCCACCATCGCGGTGCCGACGACCGCCGGCAGCGGCAGCGAGGTGTCGAACGCCCTGGTGCTGCACGAGTCGGGCAAGATCCGCGAGGTGGTCATCCGGGGCCGGGGCTACGAGCCGGTGGCCGCGATCCTCGACGCGACCGTGCTCCGCGGCCTGCCGCGAGAGCCGCTGGTGTTCGCGGCGCTCGATGCGCTGACCCATGCGCTCGAGTCGCTGTGGTCGCGGGGCCGCAGCATGTTCACCGATGCCTGCGCGCTGCACGCGGCCGCCCAGATCCTCGATGCGCTGCCCGAGGCGGTGGCGGGGCAGGTCGACGGTCGCAACGCCCGGGGCGAGAACGACGAGGTGCTGCAGCGGCTCCTGGAGGCCGCGAGCCTCGCCAACATCGCGTGCGGCAACAGCGGCCTCGCGCTCGTGCACGCGCTCTCGTCGTCGCCGGCCGTCGACGCCCCCCACGGCCTGCAGAACGGGATCCTGCTGCCGTATGTGGCCGGGTTCAATCGCGAGGCGCTCTCCGCCGAGGGCAGGGAGCTGGTCGACCGGATCGGCGAGCTCTACGGCGCGATCGGCTTCGAGGCGCGCTTCGACAGCGGGCAGGCGGAGGCCGGGGCGATGATCGACGCGAGTCGAGGCCACGTCTTCCGGAACAACAACGCCCGCGAATCGAGCGACGAGGAGCTGCGCGAGCTGCTGCGGCTCGCCGGCGCGATCGCCTCGGCGGGTTGACGGCGCCGCGGCCCCGCGGCCCCGCGACGGGAAGGCATCGACGGGGCTCGTGGTCGATGGAGATTTTCAGGATTCGAAGGAGGAGACGATGACCGGAATCGATCTGCGAGCGGCGCTCGACGGCCGCGAGCACGCCGCCGAGGTGGAGCGGCTGCTCGATCGCGAGTGGCGGATGCTCATCGGGGGGCGGCTGCGCGCCGCGTCCGATGGCGGCACGTTCGAGAGCGTCGACCCGTTCTCCCGATCCCCGATCGCGCGCGTGCCGGACGCGACCCCGGAAGACGTCGATGCCGCGGTCGCCGCGGCCGAGGCCGCCCGTGAGGGGTGGCGGTGGACGCCCGCGCTCGAGCGGGCGCGCCTCGTGCTGGACTTCGCGGAACTGGTCGAGCGGCACGCCGACGAACTCGCGCTGCTGGACGCGATCGACGCCGGTTCGCCGATCGTGAACGCCCGCTTCGACGTGCGGATCGCGCTCGAGCAGATGCGGATGTTCGCCGGCCTCGCGCTGGAGATGAAGGGGCAGACGATCCCCGCCTCGAACGCGCTGCACCTGACGGTGCGCGAGCCCGTCGGGGTGGTGGCGAAGATCTGGCCCTACAACCACCCGCTGATGTTCTTCTGCCGGGTCGCCGCCCCGCTCGTGGCCGGCAGCACCGTCGTGGCGAAGCCGCCGCAGACCGCGCCGCTGTCGCCGCTCGCCCTCGCCGAGCTCGCGGCCGAGGTGTTCCCGCCCGGGGTGCTGAACGTCGTCGTCGGCAGGGACGCGGCGGTGCCCGACCGCCTCGTGCGCCACCCCGCGGTGCGGCGCATCGGGTTCATCGGATCGGAGCCCACGGGCCGCCTGATCCAGCGCGCGGCCGCCGAGACGGGCGTCAAGCACGTCACGCTGGAGCTCGGAGGCAAGAACGCCATGGTCGTCTTCCCCGACTCGGATCTCGACGAGGCCGCGGCGGGCGCGGTGAACGGCATGAACTTCACCTGGTCGGGCCAGTCCTGCGGATCGACCTCGCGGCTGCTCGTGCATCGGGACATCCACGACGCGCTCGTCGAGCGCATCGTGGCGCTCGTCGAGGCGAGGCGCCAGGACGATCCGCTGAGCGAGGCCTCGCAGCAGGGGACGATGATCGATCGCGCCCAGTACGAGAAGTCGCTCGAGTACATCGAGGTCGCCCGGGCCGAGGGCGCGCGCGTCGTCGCCGGCGGCGGGCCGCCGGCGGGGGAGCGCTTCGGGCAGGGGCTCTTCGTCGCGCCGACCGTGCTGACCGGTGTGACGCCCGACTCGCGGATCGGCCGGGAGGAGGTGTTCGGGCCCGTGCTCTCGGTCATCCCGTTCGACGACGAGGCCGAGGCCGTGCGCATCGCCAACGGCGTCGACTACGGCCTGACCGCGAGCGTGTGGACGAAGGATCTCGATCGGGCGCTGCGCGTCGCGCGGGCCTTCGAGGCCGGCTTCGTCTGGGTGAACGGCTCGAGCGCCCACTACCCGAACGTCCCCTACGGCGGCGTGAAGGGCTCTGGCGTCGGGGGCAAGGAGGAGTGCCTCGAAGAGCTGCTGAGCTACACCGAGGAGAAGGTGATCAACATCCTCTGATCCCCGTTCCCGACGACCCCCGCATCAGACATCCACCGGAAGGCGAGCGAACCCATGACCGACCACCCCGAACTGCGCGAGATCGCAGCCCTCTCGAGCCGCATCATGGCCGAGTCCGGCAGCGGAGACTTCATCTGGGGGCACGTCTCCGTGCGAGACCCGGAGGGGCGCGGCGTCTGGCTGAAGCAGGCCTCCTGGGGTCTCGAGGAGATCACCCCCGAGCGCGTGCATCTCGTCTCCCCCGACGGCGAGGTGCTCGTCGGCGGCGGGCAGCGCCACAGCGAGTACCCGATCCACACCGAGATCATGGCGGCCCGGCCCGACGTGGGCGGTGTCGTGCACGTGCACAGCCGGTACTCGGTCGCCCTGGCGGCGGCGGGCGTCCCCCTGCGCCCGGTGAGCCACGAGGCCAACTACTTCGCGCCGCTCGGCGTGCCGAGATTCACGCAGACGGCCGACCTGATCCTCACGCCCGATCTCGGGCGCTCGGTCGCCCGCGCGCTCGGCGAGGCCGAAGCGCTGTTCCTCGTGAACCACGGCGTGGCGGTGGTCGGGCCCGACCTGCAGACCGCGACGGTCGCCGCGGTGGTGCTCGACCGGGCCTGCCGCCAGCAGCTGCTGACGCAGGGCTACGACGGGGAGCCGAGCTGGTCCGATGCCGAGGAGTCGCTCGCCAAGCGCGAGCACATCTACGGCGGCAGGGCCAGGCATCAGGTCTGGGACTACCTGGTCCGCCGGCTCCCGCCGCTCTGACGCGGAACCCCGACCGATCCCCGATCGGCCCCGGGGCCGATCCCGCGTCCGAGTTCACGATCCGATCGCATTTTCTGCTGAAAAGAAATGAGCTCATGAGAAGATCCCGCCGGCTCCCGGCCGGCGGCCATTCCGTCGCGCCGCAACTCCGGAGAATTCGGGGCTCAGGCCCCGCAGAAGCCGCCCGCATCCGGATTCGAGAACTTCTGCAAGAAAGAAAACATGAGGGCGGAACGCCGCCGTCTGCCTACGCTTTTTCCACCTGGACCGGCCCCGACGGGCCGACGACCACGACAGACAAGGGAGTCTGAGAATGACACTCCTCTCGGATCGACGCACCCCCGAAACCGACCCGGTCGACCTGCCGGAGGGAACGAACCCCTCGCGCCGTCGCCTCAGCGGCTTCGGATACCGCTACGGCATCGTCTTCGTCTGGGCGGCCCTCTTCATCCTGTTCAGCCTGCTGCTGCCCGGGGTGTTCCTCACGACGAACAACCTCGCGGCGATGCTCAGCTCGCAGGCCTCGCTGGTCCTGCTGTCGCTCTCGGTGCTGCCCGTCCTCGCCGCGGGGGAGATCGACCTCTCCATCGCCGGTGTCATGACGGTCTCGGCGACCACCGTCGGGCAGCTCAACGGCGTCTGGAAGATCGACATCACCGTCTCGATCCTCGTCGCCCTCGCGGTCTCGGTGCTCATCGGCCTCGTCAACGGGCTGCTCACGATCAAGGTGGGGGTGGCCAGCATCATCGTCACCCTCGGCATGAGCACGCTGCTCGTCGGGCTCTCCGTCTGGCTGAGCAACACGCTCACGATCACGGGCGTGTCGCCGCAGCTCGGCAGGATCGTCAACGCGCCGGTGCTCGGAGTGAACCTCGCGTTCTGGATCTCCATCGCGATCGGCATCGCGCTCTGGTACGTCTACCGCCACACCGCGGTCGGCAGGCACATCGTCTTCATCGGCAAGAACGCCGAGGTGGCGAGGCTCTCGGGGCTGCCCGTCGCGAAGCTGAAGCTCTGGACCTTCGTCGTCACCAGCTTCCTCGCCGGCCTGTCGGGGGTGATGGTCGTCGCGATCGCCGGCGGCCTGCAGCCCACCTCGCTGCAGACGCTGCTGCTGCCCGCCTTCGCCGGCGCCTTCCTCGGCTCGGCCATCATCGATCCGGGCAGCCACAACCCGATCGGCACGATCATCGCGGTGCTCTTCCTCGCGACGGGCATCAACGGCCTGATCCTGCTCGGCGCCGACTCCTGGGTCAACAACGTGTTCTACGGCGCGGCCGTGATCCTCGCGGTGACCTTCTCCCGGATCATCTACGTCCGCGCCCGCAAGAAGAACGTCGTCTGAATCACGTCCGCTTCCACCCCACAAGAAAGGCAAGAAACATGCGAATCACTCAGCGAACGAGGCGGCGCAGCCTCACGCTCATCGCGGCCGTGTCGACCGCGGCCGCGCTCGGCCTCGCCGGCTGCGCGAGCGGCGGGTCCGGCG
>CALMSE010000232.1 GCA_937872275.1 uncultured Leucobacter sp.
GCCCCGGTCGCCCGGGAGTCGACCCCCTCCGGCCCGCTCTGGCCGGAGCATCCGGTCAGAGCGAGCGCGAGGGCGGTGAGGGCCGCGGCGGCGGCCGCGAGGGTGCGGATCGGTGTCATGGTGTGCCTTCGGTCAGTCGGTCGAGAGGAATCTGCGGCCGAGGGGGGTGGTGTGGATGCTGGTGTGCACGCCGTAGGCGGCGTGCACGAGGTCGGGGCGCAGCACCTCGGAGGGTGCTCCCGCATGGGAGTCGCCGTCGCCGGAGAGGAGGAGGATCTGGGTGCAGGCGTTCAGGGCGAGGCTGAGGTCGTGCAGTGCGGCGATGACGATCCTGCCGTCGTTGCCGAGGCGGCGCATAGTCTGCTCGACCTGGCGCTGATGGAACAGGTCGAGCGCCGAGGTCGGCTCGTCGAAGATGACGATGGGGGTATCCTGCGCGAGCACGCGGGCGATCTGCACGAGCTGCCGCTGCCCGCCCGACAGGCTGCCGTAGCGGCGCGGGGCGAGCTCCGCCACCCCGAGCTCCTCGAGGGCGGCGAGCGCGGCGGCCGGGGGATCCTCCCGCCGCGACGCCCAGGCGCCGACCTCGACGAGATCCCGCACGAGCAGCTCCTCCGGCGCCTGCAGATCCTGCGCGAGCATGGAGACGAGGCCCGCGCGGGTGCGGGCGCCGAGGGTCGAGAGGTCCTGATCTCCGAGATGCACCCGCCCGAAGCTGTGGACGCCGGCGTGGGCGAGAGCCGCCAGCAGCGACGACTTGCCGACCCCGTTCGGGCCGACGACCCCGAGCACGGTTCCCGGCAGCAGCCGCAGGTCGAGCGGATCGCCGAGCGCCCGCCCCGAACGGAACGCCCCGAAGGAGTCGAAGGTGAGCACGTTCGCGAGCGTCGGGCAGTCGGTGGGCAGGGGCGTCAGGGCGAGTGGGATCACGACGACCGCCTCCGGAGCAGCAGGGCGAGGAAGATCGGCGCGCCGACGAGGGCCGCGACCACGCCGGTCTGCACGACGACCGGCCCGAACGCCGTGCGCGCGACGGTGTCCGCGAGTGCGAGGAAGAGCGCCCCGCCGAGCGCCGACAGCGGCAGCAGGCGCGCGTGCGAGGCTCCCACGACGAGCCTCACCGCGTGCGGCACGACGAGGCCGACGAAGCTGATGATGCCGCTCACCGCGACCGCGGCACCGGTCACGAGCGAGGCGACGAGCAGCAGGGTGAGCCGCTCCCGACTGACGTTCACCCCCGAGGTGGCGGCGATCTGCTCCCCGAGCGCGAGGGCGTCGAGCGCCCGGATGCGGGTGAGCAGGTAGCCGAGGCCGAGCACGATCGGGAACACGGCGAGGAGGACGTGATTCCAGCCGCGCAGTTCGAGGTCGCCCGCGAGCCAGAACAGGGCGCTGCGCACGAGGGCGTCGTCCTCGGCGTTGGCGATGAGCACGTTGATGAGAGCGCCCGCGAGGGCGCTGATCGAGACGCCGACGAGGATGATGCTCGCGGTGCCGAGGTCGCGGCGGGCCTGCAGCACCGTCTGCAGCGTCAGCGCGACGATGGCCGCCCCGGCGAAGGCGGCGAGCGGGATCCCCCACTGGCTGCCGCCCGCCATGCCCAGCGTGATCCCGGCCACCGCGCCGACCGCGGCACCGGCCGAGACGCCGGTGATGCCCGGCTCCGCGAGCGGGTTGCGCAGGATCGCCTGCATCACCGCGCCCACGCTGGCGAGCGCCGCGCCGACGAGCATCGCGACGACGATGCGGGGCAGGCGGATCGACCAGATCACCGCCGAGGTGACCGCTTCGACGTCGTCCGGCGCGAACAGCGCGCGCAGGGTCTCCGCGGGGGTGAGCCGCACGGTGCCGAGGGAGAGCGAGAGCAGCGCTGCGAGGGCGAGCAGCAGAATGCCCGCGATCGCAGCGAGCCATACGCGCCTCTGGTTCCGCGGCTTCGCCATACAGCAGATGTTATACATCAGATGTACAGCCAAGCTGATGATATGGTGCAAACCGTGACCGAAAGCGCAGCTCCGTACGACGCCCTGCTCCTCTGCTCCTTCGGGGGGCCGAACGCCCCCGACGACGTTGTCCCCTTCCTGCAGAACGTGACCCGGGGCAAGAACATCCCCGAGGAGCGGCTGAAGGAGGTCGGCGAGCACTACTACGGATTCGGCGGCAGGAGCCCCATCAACGAGCAGAACCTCGCCCTGCTCGCGGCGCTTCGCGCCGAGCTCGACCGGCGCGGCATCCCGCTGCCGGTGATCTGGGGCAACCGCAACTGGCACCCCTACACCGTCGACGCCCTGCGCGACGCCTCGGCGTTCGGCGCGAGGAGGGTGCTCGTCCTCGTCACGAGCGCCTACGCGTCCTACTCCGGCAGCCGCCAGTACCGCGAGCACCTCGCCGCCGCGCGCGCGGAGCTGGCGGCCGAAGCCGACGAACGCGAGGCGTTCGGCGCTTCGGTCGCCGCCGCCGCGGCACCCGGCGGAACGAAGCGCGGGGGGAGCGCCCCCGAGATCGATGTGCTGCGCCCCTTCTTCAACGATCCGGGCTTCGTGGGCGCGAACACCGAGGCGATCCTCGAGGCAGCCGCGAAGCTCGGCGACGGGTACGGGAGCCCGGGCATCGCCGCGGCCGGCGGGCTCGACGGCGCGCACATCGTCTACGTCACCCACTCGATCCCCGACACCATGCAAGAGGCCTCGGCGGCGACGGGTCCGGGCTACCGGGAGCAGCACGAAGACGTGCGCGCGACCATCGACGCCGCCCTCGTCGAGCGCACGGGCGCCGGGTTCGCGTCGTCGCTCGCCTACTGCTCGCGCTCGGGCGATCCCCGGGTGCCGTGGCTCGAGCCCGATGTGAACGATCACCTCGAGGCGCTCGCCGCTCAGGGCGTGCGAAAGGTCGTGATCGCCCCCATCGGCTTCGTGAGCGACCACATGGAGGTCGCCTTCGACCTCGACGTCGAGGCGATGCGGACCGCGGCCGAGCACGGGATCGCCGCCGTGCGCGCCGGCACGGTCGGCACGAACGGCGCGTTCGTGGCGGGCATCGTGGACATGGTGCTCGAGCGGGCGGCGCGGGAGCGGGGCGAGGATCCGGCACCGCCCACGGCCGGAGCCCTCGGGGCGTTCCCCGACGTCGCGCCCCCGGGCAGCTGCCGCATGCGCCACGGAGAGATCACCGGCATCCCCGTCATCGCGGGCGACCGGGACTGAGAGAAAGGCTGAGACAGATGAGCGAGCGCACCCCCCAGGTCGATCACTCGGCGGTGGCCGACGAGATCAACGAATCGGTCAACTACACGATGTACGCGGTGTTCCGCGAGGATCGCCGCTCCGCGCCGCCGGGCGAGGCCGCGGTGCGCGGGATCGAGGATCGCCTCGCCCGCATCGAGGGGCTCGCCGTGCGCGGCTGGTACGACGTCTCGGGCTTCAGAGCCGACGCCGACCTGCTGCTGTGGCTGCACGCGCCGGCCCCCGAGGCGCTGCAGCAGGGCTACCGGGCCGTGCTCGAGGGCGCGGGCGGGCGGCTCGCGCCGGTCTGGTCGAACATCGGGGTGCATCGCGCCGCCGAGTTCAACCGCGGGCACGTGCCGGCGTTCCTCGCGGGCGACGGGCCCCGCGGCTACATCTGCCTGTACCCGTTCGTGCGCTCGTACGAGTGGTACCTGCTGCCCGACGAGGAGCGCAGCCGACTGCTGCGCGAGCACGGCATGGCCGCCCGCGGCTACGGAGACGTGCTCGCGAACACGGTGGCCTCGTTCGCGCTCGGCGACTACGAGTGGCTGCTCGCCTTCGAGAGCGACGACCTGATCCGCATCGTCGACCTGATGCGCGAGCTGCGCGCGACGGACGCCCGCCGCCACGTGCGCGAGGAGGTGCCGTTCTTCACCGGTCCGCGCCGCGACGCCGCGACCCTGCTGGGGCGGGCACTGGAGTAAAGGCGCCTGCGCAAGACCTCGCTGAGATGCGATGACGACTCATCGCAGAGCGCCCGGAGAGCGATCGTGCCTCCGGCGCCTCCTTCGGGAGTCAGCGAGCCTGTCCGTCGGTCGAGCTTGGAACAGCTCGATTCCGCGGATGCAGACTTCAACAGATTCGTC
The DNA here is from genome assembly GCA_937872275.1 of uncultured Leucobacter sp. Lineage (GTDB taxonomy): Bacteria > Actinomycetota > Actinomycetes > Actinomycetales > Microbacteriaceae > Leucobacter. The sequence continues at coordinate 4,091 of CALMSE010000232.1, forward strand.
CGGTGTAGGTGGAGTCGGGACAAGCGATGCACCAATTGATGCGACTAGGGCTTTGGGATAGGCGGCCCGAGCCACAACAGCACCAGGAACACGACGACGAGGAGCACCAGGAGCAGTAGCACCGCGAGCAGCGGCCGCCGCAATACCCAGGCCTGCACGACCTCTGGAAACCCTTCAGGTTTCTCCCCGCCTGGGCGCAAACGCCAGTCAGCGGACAATTTCCCCCGCCGTACCATGACGATCTCGAAGGGGACGGTCGCGAACGGAATGACTGAAAGTACCAGACCAAAGACCCCGATTCCCCATTTCCACTGCTGGTTGATCCAGACGAACACTGTGACTAGGCAATAGGACAGGAAGACGAACCCGTGGATTCCGCCTGCGATGGGAACCGCGGAATCCGTGAGGTGTGATGCACGCAATATGAGTGCAGCGATCAGTCCTGCCCAGGTGATGGCCTCCGCGGTTGCGCATATGCGGAACAAGGTGCTCGGTGACGGTCCTTTCACACGCCCGACTCTATCCTCCTTCCCGTCCAGTCCGGCGTGGAAGGCCACGACACCCACCAGTTACGGCAAGATCACGATCGATGGCGATGACTTCCGTTTCATCAGGATCGACACGACAGAGCTTGCCGAGATCTACGTGAGTCCTGCCAATGCGGGGAAACTCCATTCCCCATTCAGGATCTCGCTCCGGGGACGGTAGAGACGAACCAGATAATTCCATCCTTCAGTGATGGGCAAGACGTTGGGGGTCTCGGCCGGATAATCGCCGAACCGGACCGTGATTCCACCCTCGGCATCACGAACCCCTGTGATGCTGTTGATCGTATATGCGTCCCGGTCGTTCGGTTCGAAGAAGCCATTCGCGTTGTATACAGAGATGGACCAGAACCCGTCAACAGGAACCTCGCCAACAGTCAATTCGTAGCATCCTGCAGGCAGGCGGGGATCGACACCGATGTAGCTGGCCTCCTCCGAGGGTAGCCCGCCCCAGCCTGCGGCAGTGCCGATCAAGTGGCGCACAGGATCGACGTCTTCCTTCCTCCCGAACGTACGGTCGAAGCTGGACAAGTTGCGGGCGAGCGCAAGCAAGGACTCGCGGGTCTCGTCAAACGTGCCTTTGTCATAGTCGGGAGACTCGAAAGGCCTGGCCGACCCGGCCTCCAAGCTGAGTCGATCCTGCAGCTCTCCGACTCGGGCGACATCTTCCGGGTTCGCAGGATCCACCAGGATACGCACAGCCAGCACGACGTATTGCGAACCGAACTGCTCTTGCGACAGCTCGTAGACACCCGGATCGTGGTAGATCTCATTGATGCAATGGTGCTCATTCACCACCATCGCTGAGAGATAGCGTCCTCCATGTTCAGGAATGGCGAAGGTTGCGCCGTCCCGAATGTCTGCGACCGCAAAACTGTATAGCGTGTCCCGGTTGAGCCGGATCACGGTCTGTTTGTCGACAGCCGCAGGTTCGCGGTTGTGCAGAAATCTGTTCACGCCTCCCGCATCAGACTGAAGGTCTTGCATCATTCGATGCGTCTCAGCCACTGCAAAGTTGTCGACGTTCACGATGATGCCCATGTGTGAAGTCTAGGGCCGGGCGAAGCAGTGCGCCCGCCACAGCGGGTCACGTCGGGCAGCCCCCTGCGGGCCGGCCGAGGATTGGAATCAAATCTGGATCTCCTGCCTCAGTGCGTGACGACCGCCTTCGCGATGATGATCACTACACCGAACGATGCCGTGGACAGCGCGCCGACGATGCGCATCCACCACTTGGCCCCTTTCCGGGAGTAGGCGATGTAGCCCAGCACCGCGAGAGCCATGACGCTCACCCAGAGTGAGAGCCATGTGGCTGCGGCATCGCTGAGGATCCCGATCATGCCCATCAGCAGTGCAGCGGCCGGCGGCAGCATCGACACAAGCAGGCCGCGGGACTTCCTCGCCGCTTCCCCTGTCGCCTCGCGTACGGTCTTCGGGACACCTGACTCCGACGGAGCACCATGCTCGGCAACGGCACCCGCGTACACGTGCGCAACCCAGAAAACGGTCACGGTGACGCCCGTGAACACGAAAGTCACCCATGCGGGCGATCCCGCACTCCCAGAGGTCGCGATGAGACCGGCGACGAGGATCAGCCCATACACGCCCTCAGCTGTGGACATCGCGCGAGCGATCGAGAACTGTGAACTCATGCTTCAACAGTAGAGGGACCTGATGATACCGATTCCACATGCCCGGGTGGGCAGTGGGCGTGCGATCGGTGCGGTGCCGTCTCCCCGTCACCGAGGACCGCGACGCTGCGCCCTGCGATGAGCAGGACGAGCGGTGCGCGAACGACGAACCCCAGCGGCAAAGAGTGAAGATGTCTCGAACAACCCGCGTCCTAGGCGTACTCAGCGATGAGGGAGCCGGCCGTCGCTCCCGAGAATCCGCATGACGCGGTCGCGTTTCATGATCCGGTGCGGCAGTCGAGGGCACGAGTGGCGGCGAGGTTCTTGCGCGAGGCGATGAGGCCGAGACTCCGTGGTAGCCCATGGTCGCCGCCGGCTCGTCGAAGACGGGGCTGCCCGGCGCTTCACGGCCACCCGGGAGATTTCCGGCGACGGATGCCGCAGTTCAACACGAAGTCGTGGTCCTGGTCGCGGAGGTATGGAGACTCTTGACGGCGCCTCGCTCGACATCGCGCTCAGGCCCAGGCCGATCGAGCAGCAGCGATCACTTGGGGCTCGCCAGGGGTCGGCGGCCTTACAGGCTTCGGCAACGCGACTGCTGCACACGATTCTTCATGAGATCCGGCAGCTGACGCCCAGCCAGATTACGGTGATGGAGTCCGAGCAGACCGACCAGCACTGTTGCGCGCGAGCATGGACCCTGACGCAGCCAGCTCACCAGCCGAACTCACGCCCGAGCAGAAGAAGGCCACTGCGGATGCATTCGGCGTGCTCATCCGAGCTGATAGCGAACCACGGACGATGCCGCCGAGGTGGAGCTGCCGTCGCTCGAGGTTGCCGGCGCCGCACCACTTGCTCTGCGCCTGCCGGAATCCTCGGCGGGGAAAGCGAAGGGTCGCTGATGGTCACTCGCCTCGATGCCGCCTACTGGCAGCAGACCCAGCACGTACGCAACCGCTTGCCCGGCTTCGCGATCCGGTACTGGAAGGGCCTCGGCTCGCGGCCGGATGAGGATTGCGAGCGCATACTTCGATTCCTCGCCCCAGAGCCGGTGCCGGCCAGGAAGAGGTCTCCGATCCGACCGACGCCGCACGGTGTTGGAGTTCGGCAGCGTCGGCAACGGCCTGCCGTTCTCTACGACTACGGACGCACTGCGGGGACATCTCGGAGGGACTGGTTCACCATCATCCGTTCGTGTTCGCCTCCACGTCGCTGAACGAAGACTGGACCGTGATGACGGCGCTTGCGGCTGGTACCGAGATGCGCGAGGAACTGATCCCGACCGGGGTACAGCTCGCGAAGGCGCATTCGG
>CALMSE010000233.1 GCA_937872275.1 uncultured Leucobacter sp.
CAGCGCGCGGTCGGCCCCGCCGGCTGGGCGGTCGTCGCCTGCGACGTCGGCCAGGGCGACGCCCTGCTCCTGCGCGACCCGGCAGTGCCGGCGCGGGTCATGCTGGTCGACACCGGGGACGACCCCGACGCTCTCGCCGCGTGCCTCGACCGCTTCGGCGTGGAACGCGTCTCGCTGCTGGTGCTCAGCCACGACGATCGCGATCACGTCGGTGCGCTCGAGGCCGTCGCCGAACGCGTGGACGAGGCGCTCATCGCGCCGGCCGTGCGCGGCGAGTCGAACGGGGCCCGCGCCGTCGTGCAGCAGCTCCGGCGCGCCGGTGTGCCCTACGCGGTCGGGGCGGCGGGGGAGCGGCGATCCGCCCGCGGGTCCCCGGGGCTCTCCTGGGAGGTGCTCGCGCCCGCCCCGGGAGCGGCGCCCGCCGACACCAACGCGGCGAGCCTGGTGCTGCGGGTCGAGGCGGGAGGGATCGAGGTGCTGCTGCTCGCCGACACCGGGCTCGATGAGCAGGCGGCGCTGCTCCGGGACGGCCGGGGTCTGCCGGCCGAGGTGCTGAAGGTGGCGCACCACGGCTCGCGCGATCAGCACCCGGCCCTGCCGTCGGCCGTCGGCGCGGAGTGGGCGCTCGTCTCTGTCGGTGCCGACAACCGGTACGGGCACCCGGCTGCTGAGACCCTCGCCGATCTCGCGCTGGCGGGCACCGAGACGCTCCGCACCGATCTGCACGGCTCGATCGCGCTCATCCCGGGCCCGGGAGACACGATCGAGGCCTGGGTCGAGCGCGCGGATGCCCGGGACACGGCCGTCGGTGGCGCACCCTAAGCTTGAGACGTGGCAGCAGGCAAGACGAAGATCACGGGGCTCGGAGCCGACGAGGCACGCCCGGCCCCCGTCGTGCTGATCAGCGGCCCGGAGCAGTTCCTCGCGGATCGCGCGGCTCGCGCCGTCCGCGAGATGCTGAGGGGTGCGCACCCCGACCTCGAGATCCACGACATCGACGCGGCGGGCTACGGCGCGGGCGAGCTGTTCACCGTCGCGAGCCCTTCGCTCTTCGCCGAGCCCCGGCTGATCCGCGTCGAGGGCGTCGAGAAGGCGAGCGACGCGTTCATCGACGACGCGAAGAACTACCTCTCGCAGCCGGCCGACGACACGACGCTCGTGCTGCGTCACGGCGGCGGGCAACGCGGCAAGGCGCTGCTCGACGCGGTCCGGGGCGAGCCGGGTGCGGCGGTCGGAGCCGTCGAGATCGCCTGCGCCGAGGTGAAGCGGGACCAGGATCGTCTCGCCTTCGCGCAGGCCGAGTTCCGGCGGCTGCGCGCCGAGGCGACCCCCGGAGCGGTGCGCGCGCTCGTCGCGGCCTACGGCGGTGGTATCGGCGAGCTGGCGGGCGCCATCGAGCAGCTCGTCGGCGACGTCGGCAACCGCATCACGGAGGAGGAGGTGGACCGTGCGACCGAGGGCCGTGTCGAGGCGGGCGCCTTCAAAGTCGCCGATGCGGCGACCGCCGGTCGCGCCGCCGACGCGCTGGTGCTGCTGCGCCAGGCGCTCTCCACGGGCACCGACCCGATCCCGATGCTCGCGGCGCTGAACATGAAGGTGCGGGCCATGGCCCGCGTCTTCGGGGCGCGCGGCTCGAGCGGAGAGCTCGCGAAAGCCTTCGGCATGGCGCCGTGGCAGGTGGAACGCGCGCAGCGCGAGACCCGCGGCTGGAACGAGGCCGACCTCGCGCGCGCGGTCGACCTCGCCGCCGAGACGGAGTGGCGCCTGAAGGGCGGCAGCCGCGACCCCGCATACGCGCTCGAGCGCTACCTGCTCTTCGTCGCGCGCCGAGGCCGCGAGCGCTAGTCGGGGGCGCCCGGCACCCGCACGATGCTCTCCTGGGAGACGCTCGCCACGAGCGCGCCCTCGCGATCGTAGAAGCGGCCGTGGGTGAGCCCGCGCCCGCCCGTGGCGATCGGGGTGTCGAGCACGTAGAGCAGCCAGTCGTCGGCGCGGAAGGGGCGGTGGAACCACATGGCGTGGTCGAGGCTGATGCTGCGCAGCCCGGGCGTCGCCCACGGCACCCCGTGGCGGCGGAGCACGGGCTCGACGAGCAGATAGTCGCTCGCGAAGGCGAGGGCGGCCGAGTGCAGCGCCGAGGAGTCGTCGAGGCCGTCGCGGCTGCGCAGCCAGACGCGCTGGGCGCCGATCGGCTCGTCGACGTTCAGCAGGATGTCGTCGTCGACGTAGCGGAAGTCGAAGGGGCGGTTGAGCACCCACGAGGCGCGGCCTCCGTCGGCCAGGTGCCCGTACTTCTCCCACACCGCGGACAGGCTCTCGGGCGGCGGCACGGAGGCGACGTCGTAGCTGTCCTGATGGTCGAAGCCCTCGCCGGGTGTCTGGAAGGATGCGATGAGCGACATGAGCACCTCGCCGCTCTGATAGGCCTGCACGCGCCGTGTCGAGAAGGTGCGGCCGTCGTGCAGCCGGCCGACCTCGAAGGTCATGCGCCGTTCGCTCTCGCCCGGACGGATGAAGTAGCCGTGCATCGAGTGCAGCTCCCGGCCCTCGGGGGCGGTGTGAGCGGCCGCGGCGAGGGCCTGCCCGAGCACCTGGCCGCCGAAGGTGCGGCCATGCGGCGTGGGCAGGGTCGGCCCGGTGAAGATGTCGTCCCGGGTGCGGGCCTCGGAGTCGATCACCGAGAGCATCGCGGTGAGATCGGGTACGCCGGTCATGGTGCCTCCTGCGCGAGCTGCTCGAACGATGGGCTCCAGTCTATCGGCGGAGAGAACGCGGAGGCCCGACCGTGCGAGCCCCGTGCGCCCGCCGTGCGCCGGCCGCGCGCAGGGGTCGCGCAGGCCCTAGGCTGGAGAGGATGTCCCAGTCCCTCGAGCTCGCAGACCACGCCACGCGCGACGATCTACGGGTGTATCTCGAGCGGCTCGCGAAGGCGGGGGAGCCCGAGGTGCGGATCGCCAGCCGCGGCGGCGCGCTCGCGGTCTACGGCTGCACGCAGGCCCCGGAGGGCCTGCTCGACGAGGCCCCGGTCGTGCTCGTGATGCGGGCGTTCGCGCTCTCCGCCGCGCCCGCAGCGCGGCTCGACGAGACGGTGCAGGCCAGGGCCCTGCTCGACCGCCTGGCACGCATGGGACTCGTCGGCCTGCGCCTCGAGCTGCCCGACGCGACCGTCGCGTCGGCCTGGGCGGGGGTGCTGCCGCCGACCGGCGGGTGGGAGCCCGTGGGAGCCCTCGACGCGCCGTCG
>CALMSE010000234.1 GCA_937872275.1 uncultured Leucobacter sp.
AACTGTCTACGCAGGGACCCTCGTTCGAGAGCCCCTGCGTTGCAGGGGCTCTCTGCACTCCGGCGCCGACGGGACGGTTCAGAACCCGGGACGCGGCGCGGAGTCGCGCTACGCGCCGTGACCGCGCGAAGCGGTGCTCCGCTTCGCGCGGTCTGCAGGACTTCGGGGGCAGGGGCCGGGTCGCGTCTAGTGCTCGCCCTTGATGACGAAGAAGGAGCCGCGGATCTCGCCGGCGAGCTTCGAGCGCTGCCTCGCGAACTTGAAGCGGGAGGCGAGCTCCTCCGGCACCTCCATCCCCTGCGAGAGCTTGAACCCGACGGCGCGCTTGCCCTCATCGGCGAGGGTGTACATGACGTTGACCGAGAGGCCGGATTCGTAGAACACGTACGCCATGCGGATGCCGGCGACCTCGAAGCCGCTCACCTCGAGCGGCCGGCTGGCGATGACGATCTCGCGCTCCTCGCTCAGCACCCGCTCGATCCACGCCAGGGTCTCGGGATCCTCCTCGACGGTGCTCACGATGAACTCGTGGTCGTACTTGTTCTTGAAGTAGCGCGCCTCGTTGGCGCGGAGGCCGGCGAGGGCCTCGGCCACGGGCGAGGACTCGAGCCCGGCGGTGGAGACGTTCACGAAATCGACGGCGTGCGGCATGGGATCCTCCGATCGAAGATGGCCCACCCATCGTAGCGAGCCCGCTCCGGGCGCCTCGCAGGCTTCGGCCGCCTCCCGTCCCCGCGCCTCGGGCTCCGCCCTCCGCCCTCCGCATCCGCGCTCCCGGCGCCTTCCGAGGCGCCGGGCGGGGAAACGTACGAAGATAGTCGGGACGGGCGAGAGGACGCAGCGGAGATGAGCACGAGGGCACGACAGGTCGACCCCGGCGAGGGATGGGTGTCGCTCGACGGCGCCTCGTTCCAGATGGGCTCGGACGACTTCTACCCGGACGAGGCACCGCGCCACACCCGGGTCGTCGAGGCCTTCGACATCGCGACGACGCCGGTCACCAACGCCCAGTTCGCGGTCTTCGTGGAGGAGACCGGCTACGTCACCGTCGCCGAGCGCGCGCTCGAGGCCGCGGAGTATCCGCAGCTGGGCCCGGCGGAGCGCGCCGCGGGCTCCCTCGTGTTCGCGCCCACCGCGGGCCCCGTCGACCTGCGGGATTGGCGGCGGTGGTGGAGCTGGGTGCCGGGGGCCTGCTGGCGGCACCCCCGAGGGCCCGAGGACGGAATCGACGGGAAGGGCGACCACCCGGTGGTGCAGGTGGCCTACGCCGATGCGAGCGCCTACGCCGCCTGGGCCGGCGCCCGTCTGCCCACCGAGGTCGAGGCCGAGTACGCGGCGGGGGGCGGAGCGGAGCCGCGTCCCTACTCCTGGGGCGACGAGCGGGACCCCGGCGGCGAGATCATGGCGAACACCTGGCGCGGGGCCTTCCCCTACCGCAACGACGGCGCCCGCGGCTGGAGGGGCACGAGCCCGGTCGGGTCGTTCCCGTCGAACGGATTCGGGCTGTACGACTGCATCGGCAACGTCTGGGAGTGGACGAGCGGAGTGTACGCGGCCCACCGGGCGGGGCCGGACCCGGCGAGTCCCGTGGCGGCCGGGTGCGGCTGCGGCCCGGCGGAGCCTCAGCCGGGATCGGGGGCCGAACGGATGCGCGTACTGAAGGGCGGATCGCATCTGTGCGCCCCCGAATACTGCCTCCGCTACCGTCCCGCTGCGCGCTCGCCGCAGGCCGAGGACTCGGCGACGACCCACATCGGGTTCCGGCTGGCCCGCGATCGCCGGCCGATGCGGGAGTGAGGGGTAGGGTCGAATCATGGAGGCACTGGAACTCTTCGACGACTCCGAGCTCAGCCGGGTGCTGTGCGTCGTCGCGCATCCCGACGACATGGAGTACGGCGAATCGGCCGCGGTCGCCGAGTGGACCTCGCGCGGGGTGGAGGTCTCCTACCTGCTGCTGACCGCCGGGGAGGCGGGGATCCGCGGCATGCCTCCGGCGGAGGCGGGTGCGCTGCGCGCGGCCGAGCAGCGCGCGGCCTGCGACATCGTCGGAGCGGATCGGCTGACCATCCTGGATCTGCCCGACGGCCTCGTCGAGCACTCGCTCGAGACCCGGCGCCTCATCGCGCGCGAGATCCGCAGGACGCGGCCCGACGCGATCCTCACGATGACCTGGGATCTCGAGGCGGAATGGGGACTGAACCACGCGGATCACCGGGCGGCGGGCCTTTCCGTGGTCGACGCGATCCGCGATGCCGACAACCCGTGGCTCTACCCCGAGCAGATCGCCGAGGAGGGGCTGGACGCCTGGATGACGACGTGGCTGCTCGTCTACATGCACGACCCGCGGCACGCGATCCGGGTGTCGCCAGATTCGCTCGAACGAGCCGTCTCGTCGCTCGAGGCCCACCGGGTCTATCTGGAGGCGCTGCCGGGGCATCCGGAGCCCAGGGAGCTCATCACCGGCGCGCTCGCGAACGGCGGCGAGCGCGCCGGCGTGCCCCTGGCCCTGCCGGTGCGCGCCTACCGGATGGGATGATCGCGACGCTCCGGCGGATCCGCGGGGCCTCAGGTCCGTTTCGCCGGCGGCGCGGCCGCGGCGCCGTTCCGCCGCTCCCTGGCGGTGAGCACGACGCCCGAGACCACGAGCACGGCCCCGATCGCGAGCACCGCGATGCCCGTGACGAGCACCGCGACGATGTCCTGCACGACCCCGTACACGACGAGGGCGGCGCCGAGCGCCTCGAGTCCGAGGCCGAGGAAGTAGATGCCCTTCATTCTCATGTCTCGATCGTATCCCTGCTCCGTCGCCTCGGGTTCAACTCGCTCACGAGCATTCCCGCGACGATCAGGGCGGCCCCGACCAGGGCCGGCCAGGGCAGCCGTTCGCCGGCGATCCATCCGAAGACGCCCGCCCAGACCGGTTCGCCCGAGTAGATGATCGTGGCGCGCACGGCCGAGACCGCGCGCTGCGCCCAGTTCATCGTCAGCTGGATCACCATGCTCGCGACGCCGAGCCCGATGGCGGGCAGCAGCCAGCGCCAGTCGAGCGAGGGGAGGGACTCGCCCGCGACCGGCATCGCGAGGAAGGAGAGGCCGCCGGCGACGAGCAGCTGCACCACGGTCACCCGACGGAACTCGACGCGGCCCGCGAAGAGGCTGATGAGGATGATCTCGCCCGCGAAGACGACCGCGCTCCCGGCGGTGATCCACTCGCCGAAGCCGAACCGGAGGCCGCCCGGGCCGGGGTCGCCGAGCAGCACGAGGCCGGCGAAGGCGAGCGCGACGCCCACGAGGCTCATCGGGCTCGGACGACGGCGCAGGAAGAGCCACTGCATGAGCGGCACGAGCGGCACGTAGAAGGCGGTGATGAAGCCCGACATGCTGCTCGCGACCGTTTGCAGGCCCGCCGTCTGCAGGCCGTAGCCGAGCGCCATGACGGCGCCGATCGCCGCGCCCGCGCCGATCTCGAGCAGGGTCATGCCGCGCAGCCAGCGCCAGAACACGGCCGCCGCGATGAGGCCGGCGACGAGGAAGCGCGCCCCCACGAAGAACAGGGGGCCGACGAAGTCCATCGCCGTGTGGATGACGAGGAAGGTGCTGCCCCAGAGCACGGTGACGCCCACGAGGGCGAGCTCGTGCTTCGAGAGGCCGAGGCGGCGGGCGGCGGAGGTCACTGGAGGTTCGGGATCGGAAGTGGATCAGGCGTCGCCGCCCGCGCCCCCGTCCGCGCCGTCGATGAGCGGTCCGTACGCCTCGACCGCCGTCTGCGCGAGGGCGGCCGCCGCGGCCTTGTCGGGGCCGGGCCCTGTGACGAGCACGGCGCTGCGGAAGTAGGCGAGCTCCTGGATCGACTCGGCGATGTCGGCGAGGGCCCGGTGGCCGCCGCGCTTCGCGGGCGCGCCGAAGAAGGCGGCCGGGTACCACTGGCGCGACAGCTCCTTGACCGTCGAGACGTCGATGCTGCGGTAGTGCAGCCGCTCCTCGAGCGCAGGCATGTACTTGGCGATGAAGCGCCGATCCATGCCGATCGTGTTGCCGGCGACGATGGGGCGCCGGCCCGGGGTGACGAGCCCGCCGAGGTAGTCCAGGACGAGCCGCTCGGCCTCGGCCACGCTCGCTCCCGAGGCGATGCGGGGGAGCAGCCCCGAATCGGCGTGCATCTTGCGCACGAAATCTCCCATGTTCGCGAGCGCCGCCTCGCCCGGGTCGATCACGACCTCGAAGCCGGGGTGCAACGGCACGAGCTCGAAGTCGGTGACGATGACCGCGATCTCGCAGAGTCCGTCGCGGTCGGGGTCGAGACCGGTCATCTCGCAATCGATCCACACGAGCTGATCGGCTGGCACGTTCGACACGGGGGCTCCTTCGATAGACGAACGGCACTCAGTTTATTGCGGACTCGGATCCGCCGCGCTCACCCGCCCCGCCTCGATGCGCACGACCCGGTCGCTCATGGAGCGGATCACGTCCTCGTCGTGGGAGACGAGCAGGTAGGCCGTGCCGTGACGCCGCTGCAGCTCGTCGAGCAGCGCGAGCACCCGAGCCTGCACCGTGAGGTCGAGCGCCGAGACGGGTTCGTCGAGCAGCAGCAGCTCGGGGTCGCGGGCGAGGGCCCGCGCGATCGCGAGGCGCTGCCGCTGCCCGCCCGAGAGCGTGGCCGCGGGGCGGCCCAGCGTCTCGGCATCGAGGCGCACCTCCTCCGCGAGCGCTGC
>CALMSE010000235.1 GCA_937872275.1 uncultured Leucobacter sp.
GTCGGCCGCAGCCTCCGGCTCCTCGGGAAGCTCCTCGAAGAGACCCGCGGGCGGGGTCACCAGGACGACGCCCGCCTCGAGATCGATGCGCGGCACGATCGCCTCGACGAACGGGACGAGCACGACGCCGTTCGGCGTCTCGACGGCGAGCAGATCCTGAGCCGGGAAGTGCCGCACCTCGGCGACCCGGCCGACGGGCACTCCCTCGCGCTGCACCGAGAGCCCCACCAGCTCGTGGTCGTACCAGGCGTTCTCCTCCGAGCCCGCCTCGACAGCGGCCTCGTCGATCCAGAGGATCGCCCGCACGATGCTCTCGGCGGCCGCCCGATCGGGCACCTCCTCGAAGAAGCCCACCGGGGAGTCGTTGAACCAGCGCAGCTCGCGGATGGTGATGGTGCGGCCGAACCACTCGGAATCCTCCGGCACCTGCAGCTGGAACTCGGCACCGGGCACGAAGCGCAGCTCGGGGTTGTCGGTGTACAGCTCGAGCTTCAGTCCGCCCTTCAGCCCATGAGGCTTCGTCAGGCGGCCGACGCGCAGGCTCCCCTCCCCGCCGGCGGGGAGGGGAGCTGCGGCGCGGTGCTTGCTCCCGGCCCGAGGGCCGGGCTCCTCCCCGCGGGCGGGGAGGGGAGCTGCGGCGCGGTGCTTGCTCCCGGCCCGAGGGCCGGGCTCCTCCCCGCGGGCGGGGAGGGGAGCCTGCGCACGCTTCTCAGGGCTCGGCATCAGAGCTGCGACGAGGTCGCGTCGGCTTCGGCATCGGCGTCGTCGGACTCGGCGGCATCCGTGTCGACCACGTCGACCCGCACGCGGCGACCGTCTCCGAGCGCGCCGATGACCGTGCGCAGCGACTGGGCGGTGCGCCCGCCGCGGCCGATCACGCGGCCGAGATCGCGCGGATGCACCCGCACCTCGAGCAGCTCGCCGCGACCGGTCTCACGGCTGTCGACCCGAACCTCGTCGGGGTGATCCACGATCCCCCGCACGAGGTGCTCGAGCGCTTCCGCGAGCGAAGCAGAGGCCACGATCAGGCCTCGTTCGTCTCCGCCTCGGCGGCGGCCTCGGCGGCCTCCTCCGCCGGAGCCTCGGCGCTCTCCTCGGCCGGGGCCTCGGCGGCCTCGGCCGCCTCCGGGGCCTCGACGGGCTCCGCGGGCTTCTCGGCCTTGGGCCGCAGCACCGGCTTCTTCGCGCCGTCGGCCTCGAAGACCGGCTTCGGCTCGGGCTGCAGCACCTTCGACTCGGTGTCGCCCTCGCCCGTGAACTTGGCCCAGTCGCCGGTGAGCTTCAGGATCGCGGCCACCTGCTCGGTGGGCTGCGCGCCCACGCCGAGCCAGTACTGGGCACGATCGCTGTTCACCTCGATGAACGAGGGGTGCTCGGTCGGGTGGTACTTGCCGATCTCCTCGATGACGCGGCCGTCGCGCTTGGTGCGCGAGTCGGCGACGACGATGCGGTAGTAGGGCGCCCGGATCTTGCCGAGGCGCTTGAGGCGGATCTTGACTGCCATGCGTGCTCCTTGAGTCGTGCGTGATGCACTGGTGTTCGATACCCCGCCTTTCGTGCGGCGGGGAAGCTCCACGCGCGGTTCGCGCGAACACCCAATCCTCCCACGCCGCGACGGAAAACACAATTTTTGCCCTGAACAGGTGTTTTTCTTGAATTTGCGAGCATGTGCCCCATCCTGCGGCGGAATCCGGCGCGGCGGGCGCAGACTCGTAGGCATGACCGGCATCGTGGTCTCGCTCGCCGCACCCGACGACGCGGAGGCGCTCGCGCGCCTCCAGGTCGACTTCAACAGCGAGTTCGAGTCGCCGTGCCCCGAGCCTGAGCAGCTCGCGCGTCGGTTCCGCGCGATCCTCGCGCTCCCGCAGGCCTACGCGGTGCTCGCGGGTGCTCCCCGCGCTCCCGACGGCTACGCACTGGTGACGCTTCGGCCGACCATCTACTCGGACGGCCCGCTGGGGGTGCTCGACGAGCTCTATGTGCGCCCCGGGCTCCGCGCGGACGGGATCGGAACGGCGCTGCTCCGGCGCGCGGTCGACGAGTTGCGGAACCGGGGCGGCGAGGAGATGCACATCAACGTCGACGAGGTCGACGCCGACGCCCGCCGCTTCTACGAACGGCACGGGTTCGCCAATACCGAGGCGGGCACCGAGGATCGCATGCTGCTCTACACGAGGGAGTTCCCGGCCTCGATTCGCTGAGGGGCCCGGTTCCGCATCTGCCCTCTCCGCTCCCCTCAGAGGGGAATCCCGAACGCAAGTTACGCCGAATCTCGCGTGCGCGGCGAAAACGGGGGGCTGAAAAGTTAGGCTGAGTGGGCACGGCGAACCAGCCGGACGCCCCGGCGGGGAGGAGCCACGGATGACCATCGACTTCGCCGCGTCCCCTCGCTCCACGCTCGGCATCGAGTGGGAGCTCGCCATCGTCGATCGCGGCAACCGCGAGCTCGTGCAGCTCGGCCCCGAGATCCTCGCGGAGCTGGCGCCCCGCTTCCCGACGGACGCCTTCCCGCATCTCGCGGGCGAGCTGCTCGAGAACACCGTCGAGCTCGTCACCGCCCCGCACGAGCGCGTGCCCGAGGCGATCGCCGAGCTCCGCGAGCTCGCCGCGGCGGCGCAGGCGGGAGCGGTCGCCCGCGGCG
>CALMSE010000236.1 GCA_937872275.1 uncultured Leucobacter sp.
AGCGCCTAACCCCACGAAGGATCACACCGATACACCACGCCCCTGGACTTGACCGGTGTGAAGCTGAATTCGGCAGACGCAGAGGGAGGCCGCTGATGAGAACCTTCAGGCACGACGTGGTGATCGTGGGCGCGGGCATCGCCGGCGTGTACGCGCTGATCCGGGCCAGGCGGCAGGGTCTCGACGCGGTCGTGCTCGAACGGGCCGACGAGATCGGCGGCACCTGGTACTGGAACCGCTACCCGGGCGCTCGCTGCGACGTGGAGAGCTTCGACTACTCCTACTCCTTCGACGAGGAGTTGCAGCAGGAGTGGACCTGGAGCGAGAAGTACTCGGCGCAGCCCGAGATCCTCGCCTACATCCAGCACGTGGCGGATCGCTACGAGCTGCGCGACGCCGTGCGCCTGCGCGTGAGCGTGCAGTCGGCGCGCTGGAGCGAAGAGGCGCTGGAGTGGACCGTCGGCACCGAGAGCGGCGACGAATACGTCGCGCCGATCCTCATCATGGCCACCGGGGTGCTCTCCACCCCGAAGATCCCGGACGTCCCGGGCGTCGAGAGCTTCGGCGGCGAGCTCTACAGCTCGGCGCACTGGCCGAAGGCCGGCGTCGACTTCACCGGCAAGCGGGTCGCCGTGATCGGCACCGGCTCGACCGGCATCCAGATCATCCCCGAGGCGGCGAAGACTGCCGGCCGGGTGTTCGCGATGCAGCGCACCCCGAGCTACACGCTGCCGGCGTACAACCGCCCGCTCACCGACGACGACCAGCGGGCGGTGAAGGAGGACTACCCCGCCTTCCGCCGGCGGGCTCGAGCCACGATCGCCGGCGCCTTCACCGACAGCCGCGACCGATCGGCCCTCGAGGTGGGTCCGGAGGAGCTGGAGGCCGAGTTCCGCCGCCACTACGACTACGGCAGCCCGATGCGCTTCGCCTTCGCCTTCAACGACCTCACCCTCTCCGAGGAGGCGAACGCGACCGCCCGCGCATTCGTGAGCGAGCGGATCGCCGAGCGCGTCGGCGATCCCGAGCTCGCGGCGCGGATGATCCCGAGCGGCTACCACATCGCCACCCGCCGACTCTGCATCGACACCGGCTACTACGAGACCTTCCGCAAGGACAACGTCGAGCTGGTCGACCTGCGGAGCGAGCCCATCGCCGAGATCACCGAGACCGGCATCCGCACCGCCTCCCGCGAGATCGGGCTCGACATGATCGTGCTCGCGACCGGCTTCGACGCGGTCACCGGCACGCTCAGCCGCCTCGACATCCGCGGCACCGAGGAGACGCTGCGGGAGAAGTGGGAGCGCTCGCCCGACGCATGGCTCGGCGTCATGGTCCACGGCTTCCCCAACATGTTCGTCGTGACCGGCCCGGGCAGTCCCTCGGTGTCGGCCAACATGTTCCTCGCCATCGAGCAGCACGTCGAGTTCATCGACGACCTCATCGCGGAGTCGCGCCGGCGCGGCGACGCGCGCATCGAGCCCACAGCCGAGGCGGAGCAGGCCTGGACCCGCCACGCCCGCGAAGTCTCCGACGGTACGCTGTTCAGAGACGCGACCTCCTGGTACACGGGCGCGAACGTGGCGGGGAAGCCCCGCGCCGTGCTGCAGTACCTCGGCGGCATCGCCGCCTACGACGAACGGCTGCGGGAAGAGGAACGCGCAGGATACCCGGGACTCGTCCGAGTCCCACGACACGAAGGAGTACACGCATGAGCGAGAGCTACGGAATGGCTGGAAAGCGCGTTCTGATCACGGGCGGCAGCGGCGGCATCGGCGGCGCGACCGCGCGCCTGCTGGCCGAACGCGGATCGAAGCTGATCCTCGTCGACCGCGACGAGGCCGCGCTCGCCGCCTTCGCGGAGGAGCTGCGCGCGGGCGGGGCAGAGGTGCTCGCGATCGTCGCCGACGTGACCGTCGAGGACGACGTGAAGCGCTACGTCGCCGAGGCCGTCGCCGAGTTCGGCGGCATCGACGGCTTCTTCAACAACGCGGGCATCGAGGGGAAGATCACCCCCGCTCTCGAGCTCGACTACGCGGACTGGAACAAGGTCATCGCCGTCAATCTCAACGGCGTCTACCTCGGTCTCAAGTACGTGGGCCGGCAGATGGTGGAGCAGGGCTCGGGCGCGATCGTCTGCACCGGCTCGATCGCCAGCGAGCGGGGCTTGCCGAACACCGTGGCCTACAACGCCTCCAAGCACGGCGTGCTGGGCCTCGTGCGCACCTTCGCCTCCGAGCTCGGCGGCACCGGCGTGCGCGTCAACGCGGTCTTCCCCGGCATGATCGACACCCGCATGCTGCGCAACATCGCCTCGCAGCTGATGCCCGAGATGGACGGTGCCGCGGGCGCCGCCGCCGCGGGCGCCGCGTCGGCCCCCATGGGCCGCGTCGGCCGGCCCGAGGAGGTCGCGCAGCTCGTGTCGTTCCTGATGTCGGACCAGGCGAGCTTCGTGCACGGCGCCGGGGTGCCCGTCGACGGCGGGGCGCTCGCCGTCATGGACAACAAGGGGTAATTCTCCGACCCCGGCCGATCCGCGCCCTGCCCGAGGCGCTTCCGCGTCAGCCGACCGACGCCGTACGAACGCCGAGGAGGCGCTCGACGGTCGCCGGAAGGGCATGCGCGACGTCCAGGGCGGTGATCGGGCGGCCGGGGTGCGCACCGTCGTCGGCCGCGGCGAGACGGGCCGCGGCGTCGTGCAGC
>CALMSE010000237.1 GCA_937872275.1 uncultured Leucobacter sp.
ATCTGATCGGCGCGGTTCTTCTCGCGCCACATCCAGATCAGCACGCCCGTGGCGCCCGCCGCCCCGCTCATGCCGGCACCGCCGTGTAGCCGGCCTCCTCGACCGCGGCGAGCACGGCCGCGTCGTCGAGGGGCGTGTCGCTCTCGACGGCGAGGCGCCCGGTCTTCGCGCTGACCTCGATGCCCGCGACGCCCGCGATCGCACCGACTTCGGCCCGGATCGCCGCTTCGCAGTGCGCGCAGCTCATGCCGCTGACGAGGTACTGGGTGGTGGGCATCAGGCTTCCTCTCGTGCGGCGCATACCCTGGTGGGGTATCCGTACGATGCAACCTTATACCCTCGCCGGGTATTCCCGAAAGGCCTGACGGCCGGGCGGTGATCCGACGGGCCGCCGGGCCGGGGCGCCGCGCTCGGCTCGCCCCGGTCGTCGGCGGAGGCGATGCGGCGGGTGCGATACCGTCGAGGAATGGACTCCGCACCGCTCAGCGTCGCGTTCGTCGTGCTGCACACCTCGCCCCTCGACGAGCCGGGCACCAAGGACGCGGGCGGCATGAACGTCGTCGTGCTGGCGCACGCCGAGCAGCTCGCCCGGGAGGGCCATCGCGTGCAGCTGATCACGCGCCGCAGTTCGCCCGAGCAGCCCGCCGCCGTCGGGCTCGCTCCGAACCTCTCGGCCTACCATCTCGACGCCGGACCCCCGCGATTGCTGGCGAAAGGGGAGCACGAGCAGCTGGTCGAGCCGTTCGGAGAGGCGCTCGCCGCGCATCTGTCGGCTCACCCGGCCGATGTGCTGCACGCCGAGCACTGGTACTCGGGCCTCGCCGCGCTTCCCGTGGCCCGGTCGCTCGGGGTGCCGCTCGTGCAGAGCTACCACAGCATCGCCGCGCCCGACGGCGCTCCGCTCGCCGAGGGGGAGCGGCCCGAGGCGCCGGGCCGTCTGGCGGGGGAGCGGCTGCTGGCCGAGCGGGCCGACCTCGTGGTGACCGTCAGCGAGGCCGAGCGCGCGACCGTTCTGCAGCGGCTCGGGGCCCGGCCCGAACGCGTGCGCGTGGTGCCGCCCGGAGTCGACACGCGGATGTTCCGCCCGTGCACGGGTGCCGAATGCGCCGAGCGCACCGCCTGGATCGAGCACGGCGGCCGGCCCGAGACGCTGATCGCGGGACGGCTCGATCCGCTGAAGGGCTTCGACCTGGCCATCGCGGCGGTGGCGGCGATCCCGGCCGGGCGGCGCCCGGCCCTGCGCATCGTCGGAGCGCCGCCCCCCGACGGCGACGCGTACGCCCGATCGCTGCACGAGGCGGTCGCCGCGGCGGGCATGCTCGGCACGACCTCCTTCGACGGGGCGCTCAGCCGCGGCCTGCTCGCCGATCGCGTGCGTCGGGCGTCGCTCGTGCTGATCCCCTCGCACTCCGAGACCTTCGGGCTCGTCGCGCTCGAGGCCGCGGCCTCGGGGGTGCCGGTCGTCGCGCGCGCGGCCGGCGGACTGCGCGAGGCGGTGCAGGACGGGGTGACGGGTCTGCTCGTCGAGGGCGACGATCCCGAGGTCTGGGCGGCCGCCGTCGAGCGGCTGCTCGGAGACGCGGAGCTGGCGGGCCGCATGGGCCGTGCGGGGCGCGAGTCGGCGCTCGCGCGCAACTGGGAGGCCTCGACGGCCGCGCTGCTCGCGGTCTACCGGGATCTGCTCGGCGGCTGATCCCTCGCGACCGGGCCCGGGAACCGCCGGGTCCTCGGGGGAGGGCTCCGGGCCGTCGTCCGATCAGGGGTTCGTGAGCTGCTCGGCCAGCTGCAGCAGCATCGCCTCGGAGCCGGGCCGCCCGATGAGCTGCACCCCCATCGGCAAGCCCGCGGCGGTCCGCGAGACGGGCGCGGTCACCGCGGGAGCGCCGACCACGTTCACCATCGAGGTCTGCGGTGCCCACTCGCACTGCAGGCGGTAGTCGCCCACCGGGCCGAGCTCGCGGAAGGCGCCGACGCGCGGCGGCGCGGAGGCGAGCGCCGGGGTGAGCACGGCGTCGTAGGCGCCCCACTGCCGGGCGGCGGAGTCGGCGAACTCGCGCAGCGCGGCGGCCTGGGTCGCGAGCTCCTCGGGAGAGGTGCCGCGCGCGCGGTCCAGGAACATCGTCGCGAGCGCGCCGAGCCTCGCCTCCGCTCCCGGGGCGAAGCGGATGCGGGCGAGCGCGGCCGTCCACACCGTGGTGAAGGCCTGCGGGTAGCGGGCGTCGTAGGCGATGCGCGCCTCCTCGACGAGGTGGCCGCGGGACTCGAGGGTCGCGACGGCGGCGCTCACCGCGGCGAGGGCGTCGGAGGAGAAGCGGATCGGCACCCAGCCCTCGAACGGCGAGGCGAGACTGACGCCGATGCGCAGTCCGCGGAGCTCGTCCGCCCGCCGTACGGCCTCGAGGCTCGGCTCGGCATCGGAGGCCCGTCGCGCCTCGGCGTAGGCGCCGCGGAGCGCGTCGAAGAGGATCGCGGCATCCGCGGCCGTGCGGGCCATGGGGCCGGAGACGGCCATGCGCGGGACCCGGTCGCCGCCTCCCGCCCGGTCGCGGTCGGAGCCCTCGGAGGCGGTGTCCGGCTGATCCGCGAACGCGTCGGCGGGGACGGCGGTGCGGCCGGGCTTCAGGCCGACGAGGCCGCAGGCGGCGGAGGGGATGCGGATCGATCCGCCCGCATCGCTGCCGATGGCCGCCGGGATCAGGCCGGCCGCGATCGCGGCGGCGGTGCCGCCGCTCGATCCGCCCGCGGTGAGCGCGGGGTCGAAGGGGTTGCGTGCGGGAGCGGCGATCTCGTTCTCGGAGTAGCCGGCGATGCCGAACTCGGGCACCTGGGTCTTGCCGATCGAGACGGCGCCCGCGGTGCGCACGGCCGCTGCCACGGGGCCGTCGGCCATCGCGAGCGCGTGCGGCACCGCCCCGGAGCCGTGGGTCGTGACGTGGCCGCGCTGATCCGCGAGATCCTTGTGCGCGGTGACGAGGCCGGTGAGCGGCGGCAGCTCGTGGCGCTCGTCGGTCCGGGTGCCGCCGATGCGGGCGTCGGCCTCATCGGCCTCGGCGAGTGCGAGCTCGGGATTCAGGCTGATGAAGGCGCCCAGCCCGGGTGCCGCCGCCGCCCGGTCGAGCGAGTCCGCGACGAGTTCGCGGGCGGAGACCTCGCGGCGGCGCAGGGCCTCGCGGAGCGCCAGGGCGGTCATGTCGTCGCTCATGGATCCAGAGTAGGGGGTGCGCCAGGAGCCGAGGGCGCTCCATTGTTGCGAACGATTCTCGTTAGTAATAGAGTGAGGCGCGTTCTCCATGAATGCGGATCCCCGGATCCGCCCCCCGGCCCATCGGCCTGCGAAAGGTTTCCCGTGAAACATCCGAAGTCCCTCTCCCTGCTCGCCCTGGCCGCCGCCGCGGCGCTCGCGCTGACCGGCTGCCAGGCCGCATCGGGCGGAGGCGGGGGCGACGACGGCAGCGGCGACCGGCTGCGCGTCGTCGCGACGACCACCCAGCTCACCGACTTCGCCGCGGAGGTCGGCGGCGACGACATCGAGCTCACGGGGCTGCTGCCGGTCGGCGGATCCGCCCACCATTTCGATCCGACTCCGGCCGATCTGCTCGCGCTCGGCCAGGCCGACGTGCTCATCGTGAACGGCGCCGGACTCGAGACCTTCGTCGACGGCGCCGTGGAGGCCTCGGGCTTCGACGGCACGATCATCGACGCGAGCCAGGGCGTCGATCTCGAGCTGGCCCGGGAGATCACCGCCGAGGCGGGCGGCGCGGGGGACGACCACGATCACGACCACGCGGAGGAGGGCGCGGACCACGCGGAGGAGGGCGCGGACCACGCGGATGCCGACCACGCCGAGGAGACCCACGACCACGCCGAGGGCGAGGAGGATCACGACCACGGCGACCTCAACCCGCACCTCTGGACCTCCGTGCGCTTCGCCCAGGGCATGGTCCACGAGATCGCGCACGGCCTGGGAGACGCCGACCCGCAGCGCGCCGAGGCCTACGAGACGCGCGCGGAGGCCTACGAGTCCGAGCTCGCGACCCTCGACGAGTGGATCGCCGCCCAGTACGAGCGGGTGCCCGCCGAGCAGCGCGTGCTCGTGAGCGGCCACGATTCGCTGCGCTACTACCTGCACGACTACGGCATCGAGTTCGCCGGCAGCATCCTGCCGAGCTTCGAGGACAACGCCGAGCCGAGCGCGGCCGAGATCGAGGCGCTGATCGAGGCGATCCGCGAGCGCGGGGTGCAGGCGATCTTCGTCGAGTCGTCGATGAGCCCCAAGCTCGCGCAGATGGTCGGCGGCGAGGCGGGCGTGACGGTCGCCGACGCCGAGGCGCTGTACGCCGATTCCCTGGGGCCCGCCGGCAGCGGAGCCGAGACCTATCTCGGTGCGACGGAGCGCAACACCACCACTATTCTCGAAGCATGGGGCTTCACCGTGGATCCGCTGCCGGACGCATTGAGGTGACGAGCCCCGCGCTCGAGCTGCGCGACGCGGCCTTCGGCTACGACGGCCGCACCCGCGTCGCCCGCCTCACCCTCGAGGTGGAGGCGGGCAGCGCGGTCGCGCTCATCGGCCCCAACGGCTCGGGCAAGTCGACGCTGCTGCGCGGCATCCTGGGGCTCGCTGAGCTCACCGGGGGGACGATCGAGGTGCTCGGCACGACGCCCGAGCGCGCTCGCCGCCGGGTTGGCTCGCTGCCCCAGTCCGATCAGCGCGACCGCGAACTGCCGGTCACGCTGCGCCAGGTCGTGACGATGGGCCTCTACCGATCGCTCGGGCCCGTGCGGCCCGCGGGCGCCCGCGGCCGGGCGGCCGTCGACGCCGCGATCGAGCGCGTGGGCCTCGGTGCCTTCGCCGGCCGTCTCTTCGGCGACCTGTCTGGCGGTCAGCAGCAGCGGGCCATCCTCGCCCGGGCGCTCGTCGCCGACCCGGCGATGCTGCTGCTCGACGAGCCGTTCAACGGCCTCGACCGCGAGAACCGCGAGGTGCTGCTCGAGCTGCTGCGCGAGCTGCGCGCCGAGGGCCGCACGGTGCTCGTGAGCACGCACGACCTCGAGATAGCCCAGCAGGCATGCACGCATGTGCTGCTGCTGGCGACCGGGCACGAGGCGGACCAGCCCGGCCATCCGGCGGCCTTCGGCACGTTGCAGGAGGCGCTCACGCTCGACGCCGTGCAGCACGCCTTCCGCGACACGACCGTGGAGATCGACGAGCACACCGTGACCACCGCGTACGAGGCCGGGTAGGCCCTCGCATGGACGTGGGTTTCCTCGAGGCCTTCCAGCTGCCGTTCATGGCGCGCGCGCTCGCGACGATCGCGGTGCTCGCGCTCGCGGCGGGGGTAGTCGGCCTCGGCATCAGCATGCGCGAATTGGAATTCATCAGCGACGGGCTCGTGCACGCGGTGTTCCCCGGGCTCGTGATCGGCGCAGCGGTGGGCGGATCGGCCGGCCTCCTGCCGGGCGCGCTCATCGCGGCGCTCATCGCCTCGCTGCTCTTCACCCTGCTCGGGCACCGGGCGGGCCTCGGCTCCGACGCCGCGATCGCGGTCGTGCTGACCGGGCTCTTCAGCCTGGGCGTCGTGCTGGTGTCGCGGCAGAGCGGCTACGTCTCCCAGTTGCAGGAGCTGCTGTTCGGGCGACTGCTCACAGTGACCGCGGCGCAGCTCTGGCAGATTGTCGTGGTCGCGGCGGCGGCCGTGCTGCTCATGCTGCTCACCGCCCGTGCGCAGCTCTTCCGCGCCTTCGATCCCGCCGGGTTCGAGGCGGCGGGCTTCCGCCCGCTCGCGACCGATCTCGTGCTCACCGCCTCCACGGCCCTGCTCGTGGTCGCGGGCGTGCAGGCCCTCGGCGTGCTCATGGTCATCGCGCTGCTGACGGTGCCGATGGCCGTCGCCCGCCTCGTCACGCGGCGCTTCGCCCTGCTCGTGCCGATCGCGATCGCGGTGCCGCTCGTGGCTGGCGTGCTGGGCCTGTGGTGGTCGTTCGAGTGGTCGGTCGGCGCCGGGTTCGCCGTGTCGCCGGGCGCCCTCGTCGTGCTCATGCTCATCGCGGCATATGCGATCGCGGTCGTCGCGCGGCTGATCCGCCCCCTCGCGCGGCGCGCGCCGAGGCGAGGCGACAGGGCGGGCGCGGCGCCGGGGATCGGAGGAGGGGCGTGAACTACTTCGCCCTCGCCGCGCTGGAGCTGACGCTGCTCGGCCTCCTCTCCGGCCTCGTCGGCACCGTCATCGTGCTCCGCCGGCGCTCCTTCTTCGCGGTCGCGCTGAGCCACGCCACCTTTCCGGGCGGCGTGGTCTTCGCGGTGCTCGGCTACAACCTGCTGCTGGGGCAGGCGCTGTTCGCGGCGCTGCTCGTGCTGATCATGACCGTCCTCTCGCGGGTGCCGGGGCAGGGTCGGCAGGTCGCGAGCGGCGTCGTGCTGTCGTTCGGCTTCGCCCTCGGCACGCTGCTCGCGGGCCTCAACCCGGGGCTCGGAGTGCCGGTCGAGGCGCTGCTCGTGGGCTCGCCGCTCTCGGTCACGACGGGCGACGTCGCGGCC
Source organism: uncultured Leucobacter sp. (assembly GCA_937872275.1). Taxonomy (GTDB): domain Bacteria; phylum Actinomycetota; class Actinomycetes; order Actinomycetales; family Microbacteriaceae; genus Leucobacter. The sequence goes on from CALMSE010000237.1 coordinate 6,539, forward strand.
GCGGGGGCGGTTCTGCTCGCGGCGTTCGTGACGCTCGCCCTCACGCGGCGGCGGATCCTCTTCCACACCTTCGACCCCGCCGCCTACGCGGCGGCGGGGTTCCGCGCGTGGCCGGTCGAGCTCGTGGTCGCGGCGCTCGTCGTGGCGGGCGTGGTGGTGGCGATGCCGGCCGTGGGCGCGATCCTCGGAGTGGCGATCCTCATCGGTCCGGCGGCCGCCGCGCGCCTCGTCGCCCCCGGCATCGTGTGGATCCCGCCGCTCGCCGCCGGGCTCGGCGTGCTGAGCGGCCTCGCCGGCCTGTGGGCCTCGCGCGCCC
>CALMSE010000238.1 GCA_937872275.1 uncultured Leucobacter sp.
GTGAGCGCGACGTAGTAGTCGGGGCGGGTGAGCAGGTGCGAGATGCCGTGCTCGGCGAACCATCCCGTGTAGACCCCCTCGACGTCGACGATGTCGGCGCCCGAGCCCTCGGGTCCCACGGTCAGCTGCTCGCCGCCGAGGGCACCCAGGCGCGCGCGGCGATCCGCGCTCAGCTCGCCCTCGCTGCCGACGGCGCTCAGCAGGTACCAGCCGCGCCCCACGGCGTCGTCGAAGCGGCCCGTGCCGCCCCGGTAGGCGACGCGGCCCTGGATGGCGGTCTTGCCGGCGAGTTCGTCGTCGCCCGCCCAGGTGCCCTCGCCCAGCACCGCCTCGTGGGTCGGGATCGGCCCGATCTTCGACTGCTCGGCGTGCTCGGCGAACATGCGCGCGTCGCGCTCGGCCGCCGCGGCCTCGTCGGTCACGCAGATGACGTTGCCGAGGTCGATCGAGAAGTTGATGTACCACTTGGCCTGCTCGCGGCGCTCGTCGCTCCACTCGTCGAGCAGGTGCGTGCCCGCCTCGCCCGTCATCACGAGGTCGAGGCGCCAGACGAGGTTGAACACGTCGCGCAGGCCGGCGCACATGCCCTCGCCCGCGAAGGGGGGCATGAGGTGCGCGGCGTCGCCGACCAGCATCGCCCGGCCGGAGCGCCAGTTCTCGAGGTACTTGCCCTGGAAGCGGGTGACCGCGGCGCGCTCGAGCACGGCGGTCTCGGGGGTCATGCCCCACTCCTCGAGCAGCTCCCAGACCTTCTTCTCGCTGCCGAGCTCGGCGAGATCCTCGCCGGGCAGCGACATGAACTCCCAGCGGCGACGGCCGGGGCCGCCGGGCACCACGGTGGTCGGGCGCGCAGGGTCGCAGATCTGGAAGTGGGCGGTCATGTAGCTCGGCATCACGTGCGGCTTGGTGTCGACGATGAGCCACTCGGCGTCGAAGCCGAGATCGGTGAGCTCGAGGCCGGTCTGCTGGCGGATGAAGCTGTTCGCCCCGTCGGAGCCGATCGCGTAGCGGGCGTCGATGCGGCCGATCTCGCCGTCCTCGGCGAACTCGACGGTGAAGATGTCGGGCTTGATCTCGCGGTAGACGAGGCTCACCCCGTCTTCGTCCTGCGCGAACTCGACGGCCTCTCGCCCGTAATGCAGGTGCACGTTGGGCAGGGTCGAGACGATCGCGCGCAGGCGATCCTCGAGCTCGGGCTGGCTGAACCAGTAGCGGTTGCGGTAGCCGTTCGTCTCCTTGGAGATCCAGTCGACCTCCATCAGGATCTCGCGGTCCTTGTTGACCCAGTAGTAGTGGTCGTCGTGGTACTCGATCGAGGCGTCGTCGTCGCTCTCGATGCCGATGGTCGAGAGGATCCGCGCGATCTCGTGGTCGAAGGTGACGGCGCGGGGGCGGCCGTAGGGCTTGTGCCAGCGCTCGACGGCGTGGACCGTGTAGCCCTTGCGACCGAGCAGGATGCAGGCCATGAGCCCGACGGGGCCGAGCCCGTTCACGAGCACGTCGGCTTCGTGGGTGACCTGGGGGGTGAGTGTTGACGTCATTGGGAACCTCAGAGTGGGAAGTGTCGGGTCTCGTTCGAGGCGAACGTACTCACAACAATATGCACACGATTGCACCAGGTCAAGCGGGAAGCGCGCGGAGGCTGCGCGGAGCAGGTATACCCGCGTGGCGCCCGGAACGGGGAAAGGGGTGGCGCGGGGGTATTCCTCCCCCTGTGCGCGGAGGCTCGCGCTCCTAGCGTGATGAGCGTGATCGCGACGGGGCGTTCTGCGCCCCCGGCCAGCGCGTTCTCCACCGGGCCGGGAGGCCGGATGGAGATGCGATCGATCTCAGCACCGATCCACCGCCGAACGCACCAGGAGGAAGCATGGCACTTCAGGACACGATGACCGCGAGGAACCTGACCCGCGAGGAACTCCTCGCCGGAGCGAGGAGGGCCGGTCCGACCCTGCGCAGGAACGCGGCGCAGGAGGAGACGGACGGCAGGCTCTCGGACGAGACCGTCGAGGCGCTTCACGAATCGGGCGTGTTCGGCATGCTCGTGCCCCGGGCGCTGGGCGGCTCGGAGGTCGACCCGATCACGGCGATCGAGGTGCTCCAGCAGTTGAGCTATGACAACTCGTCGGCCGGCTGGGTGGCGCTCGCCGCCTCGCTCGAGGCCGGCATGTGCGGCGCCTTCCTCGGCGACGAGGCCGTCGCGACGATGTTCGGCGGCGATCGCTTCCCCGTCGTCGCCGGCCAGGGCGGGTTCAGCCGGCCGGACACCGCGACGAAGGTCGAGGGCGGCTACCGCCTGAGCGGTGACTACAGCTTCGGCTCGGGCATCCAGCACGCGCAGTGGGTGTACACCCAGGGCATCGACGACCAGAGCGGCGCGATGCGCATCCACGTCGCACCGGTGAGCGATGTCGAGTTGAAGCCCACCAGCTGGGACGTGCTCGGCCTGCGCGCCACCGGTTCCCTCGACTACTCCGTGCGCGACGTCTTCGTCTCCGACGCCTTCACCCACGGGCTGCTCGTCGAGGACCCCCTGCGCGGCGGCCCGCTCTACACCGTCGGCCTCACCGGCCTCGTCATGATCGTGCACGAAGGCTGGGCGCTCGGCGTCGCCCGCCGCATGCTCGACGACCTGCGGGACATCGTGCACGAGAAGATCGGACGGGCGGGCTCGCTCGCCGAGAGCCCCCGCTTCCACGAGAAGTTCGGATTCATGGAGGCGAAGTACGCCGCCGCGCGCGCGTACGTCTACACGACGTGGCAGGGGATCGCGGAGACGCTCGCGGCGGGCCGGCGCATCGACATGGTCGAGAAGTCCCACATGCGCATGGCGCTCTACCAGGTCACCCGCATGGCCGCCGAGATCGCGGAGGAGGTCTTCTTCCTGGCCGGCACGAAGCCCATCTGGTCGAGCGATCTGCAGCGGTACTTCCGCGACATCCACACCGGCAACCAGCACGGCACCTCGGGCCCCGCCGTTCCCGAGGGGGTCGGCCGGGTGCTCGCGGGCCTCGCGCCCGGGCACGACTGGGCCTACCTGAGCGTCATCCCCGAAGAGATGATGCCGCCGGCATGACCCGGGCGCGGCGAACGCCGTACGGAACAGCAGACCGACAGAGAAGGAGGACGAGAGATGTCGTTGGATGAGGATACGCGCAAGCTGATCGAGGCGATGAGCGCGGGCGGGGCGCCCGAGTTCCGCAACATGCGGCCCGAGGAGGTGCGCGGCGCGGTCGAGACCTTCACGGGGCTGCAGGCCCCGCCGCGAGAGGTCGGGCGGGTGCTCGAGCGGAGCTACTCCGGCCCCGGGGGCGAGCAGCGGGTGAACGTGTACGTTCCCGAGGGCGACGGCCCCTTCCCCGTGGTGGTCTACTTCCACGGCGGCGGCTTCGTGGGCGGATCGCTGAACGTCGTCGACGAACCGTCCCGTGCGCTCGCCGCCGATGCGGGGGTCGTCGTGATGACCGCGGCGTACCGTCTCGCGCCCGAGCACAAGTTCCCGGCCGCGACCGACGACAGCCTGGCGGCGCTCGCGTGGGCCGCCGAGCACGCCGCGGAGTTCGGCGGCGACCCCGCGAGGCTCTTCGTCATGGGCGACAGCGCGGGCGGCAACCTGGCCGCTGTGGCCGCGATCCGCTGCCGCGACGCGGGCGGGCCGGCGCTCGCGGGCCAGATCCTGATCTACCCCGTGATCGACTCCGCGCTGCGACTGCCGTCGCGGGAGGAGTTCGGCGAGGGCTACATCATCACGGCGCCCGACCTCGACTGGTTCTGGGAGCAGTACCTGCGCTCGCCGCAGGACGCGCTCGACCCGCTGGCCACGCCCTCGCGGGCGGCCTCGCTGAGCGGGCTGCCGCGGACCCTCGTGATCTCGCTGGAGTGCGAGGTGCCGCGCGACGAGGCCGAGCAGTACGCCCAGCAGCTCGCCGACGCGGGGGTCGACGTCGCCAGACGGCGCATCCCGGGCCTGATCCACGGCTCGTACTGGATGTCCGGTGCGGTTCCCCGCAGTCGCGAGATCCACGACGCGATCGTGGGCTTCCTCGCGGAGAGCTGAGCCCGAGTCCCTGGCCGGGTGCGGCGAGACGCTCAGGCGTCGCGCCGCACCCGGCCCTCGTGCGTCGCGGGGGCGCTCCGCCCGTTCAGGCGCCGTCTCCCGAGGCAAGCCCGCGAGCCGCGGCGTTCTGCTCGGTCACCCAGGCGGCGACCCGCGCTCGGGAGGGGACTGACAGCTTGGCGAGGATCCGCTCGACGTGCCCGTCGACGGTGCGCTTCGAGATGAAGAGCTCGGCCGCGATCTCGCGGTTGCTCCGGCCGAGCGCCACGAGTCCGGCCACCTGGAGCTCGCGCTTCGTGAGGGGTGACCCGGATCCGCCGGATCCGCGAGCGGCCGAGCCCGCCGAGCCCGCCGGGCGCCCCGAGGCGGCGTCGACGAGCGCCAGAGCGGTGTCGATGATCTCATTCCTGCTGAGGCGGGAGTGCCGCTCGCGGATCGCGGCGATCTGCGCGGCGTCGAGCACGTCCGCGCGCCGCGCGGCGGAGGCGGTCGAGTCGTCGACGAGGTGCGGGCCGAACGCCTGCGCCGTCGTGCCCAGGCGGCCCCATACGGCGTCGGCCAGCAGCCCGAGCTCCGCGGCGCCGCGGAGCTCGGCGGTGGAGGACGCGATCCACGCCAGCAGCTCGATCGTGAGCGCGGCGCAGATGCGGTCCATGAACTCGCGCTGCGTCGCCAGCGCCTCGCGCGCGGCCGAGACCGCCTGCTCGATCTCGCCGAGGTGCCAGTGGCAGATGCCGCTCACCCAGTGGGCGTAGCCGCGGGCCCACCTTTCGCCGTGGCGGTCGCTCAGCGCGATGGCCGTCCGGCACTCGTCGAGCGCCTGCTCCTCCTGCCCGGCGTAGGCGCGGGCGAAGGCGAGCTGGAAGCGGGTGGTGAGCTCAGAGGCGGCATCGCCCGAGCGCACGTGCTGGTCGAGGGCGCTCTCGAGCAGCCGTATCGCGGCCGGCACATCGCCGGAGAAGAAGCGATGCTCGCCCAGCCACTCGGTCATGTGGGCCTGGAGCGCCTCATCGCCGAGCTCGCGCGCGAGCCCCGCGCCCTCGGCGAGCCACTGCTCCGCGCAGCGGCGATCCCCCTGGATCAGCGCCACCCAGGCGGCGACCCAGAGCACCTCGGCTCTGAGCCGCGGCTCCCCGGGGCCGAGCCCGCCCAGCACGTCCTCGAGATACCTGCGTCCCGCGCTCAGGAAACCGCCGGCGATCCAGTGGAAGCGCAGCAGCGAGGCGAGGATCGCGCCGGCCGCGATCTCCCCGGGAGCGCCGAGCGACCACTCCAGCGCCGAGGTCAGGTTCGAGTGGTTCTCCCGCATCTCGGAGAGGGCGTCGGCCTGGCCCGGGCCGCACCACTCCTCCACCATGCGCCTGGCGGCGCGCGTGTAGTGGTCGCGGTGGCGGGAGCGCACGGTGCTCTCGTCACCCGATGCGGCGAGCAGCTCCAGCCCGTATTCGCGGATCGTCATGAGCTGCCGGTAGCGGATCCGATCCGCGTCCCGCTCGGGCACGAGGAGCGATTTCGCCACCAGGCGGTCGAGCGCGTCGAACACGGCCTCGCGCTCCAGCCCGTCGAAGCCGCACACCTCCTCGGCCGCCTCGATGTCGAAGCTGCCGACGAACACCGCGAGCCTGCGCCAGAGGATCTGCTCCGGCTCGGCGCACAGCTCGTGGCTCCAGTCGATCAGGGCGCGCAGGGTCCTCTGCCTGGCGATCGCGTCCCGATCGCCCACGGTGAGCAACTGGAAGCGGCGATCGAGCCGCTCGACCAGTTGGGCGGCCGAGAGGCTGCGCAACCGCGTCGCGGCGAGCTCGATCGCGAGCGGGATGCCGTCGAGGAGGCGGCAGAGCTGCGCGATCGCGGCGGCGTTGCCGGGGGTCACCGCGAAATCGGGCACGTTGCTCCGCGCGCGATCGACGAGCAGCCGGACCGCCTCGAAGTCGACGATCGAGGCCGGGGAGAGCGGGGAGTCCTCCGGCGGCGTGCGCAGCGGCGGCACCGCGAGCACCTGTTCGCCGGCGACCATGAGGGCCTCGCGGCTGGTGGCGAGGATCCGCACCCCCGGGGCCGCCGCGAGCACCCTGGCGGAGAGCGATGCGGCTTCCTGCAGCACGTGCTCGCAATTGTCGAGCACCAGGAGCAGCCGCCGGTCGCGCAGCGCGTCGAGGACCTTCTCCACGGGATCCCGGTTCGACTGATCGGAGATCGCGAGCGCGAGCGCGATGGCGCCGGCGACCCCGGCGTCGTGGTCGAGGGTGTCGAGCTCGACGACGCACGCCCCGTCGGGGAACGACGACCGCATGGCCTCCGTCAGTTCGCACGCGAGCCGGGTCTTGCCGACGCCCCCGATGCCGGTCAGCGTGACGAGCGACGCCGAGCGCACGGCGCGCGCGGCGTCCTCGAGGAACGCCTCTCTGCCGACGAAGCTCGTCAGGGCGACCGGGCGCGCGCGGCGGGGCCGGCCGAGGCCGGCGGGGCGAGAGGGAGGCGTCTCCATTGACCGAGGCTCCTATCGATGGGAATCGGCGATGCGCCGAGAAGTACATTCAGCGTGACATCCCGGGCCGCAAGCGTCAATCAAGGCTGAACGTATTCGCGGCGAATACCGCGGAATTCCGCCGATACGATGGACAGAGAGTGTTCAGATGTGCTGAACTAGAAGGTGCGGCGGAGGAGTCTCCGTCCGATCCGATAAGGAGTTGAGAACATGGCTAACGATCGTATTCATCGCAATCCGGCCCCAGTGATTCCGGGGATCTCGGACAGTGTGCGGGTGTCTTCGGGGGATCTGCTGTTCG
>CALMSE010000239.1 GCA_937872275.1 uncultured Leucobacter sp.
GCTAGCGGCCGACGAAGACCGGCGTACGTTTCTCGGAGAAGGCGCGAATCGCCGCATGGTGATCCTCGGTCGCCACGATCAGCTCCTGCGCCTCCGTCTCCAGCGCGAGCTGGGCGGCCAGATCGTTCTCCGCGGCGGCGTTCACCAGACGCTTGATCTGGGCGATCGCCACGGTCGGGCCGTTCGAGAGCCGTGCGACGCGCGCGCGAAGCTCCGCTTCGAAGTCCTCGCCGGCGATCACTTCGGTGAACAGGCCGAGCGCCAGGGCGCGATCCGCGTCGATCCGGTTCGCCGTGAGCAGCAGCTGCTTCGCCTGCGACACGCCCAGTGCTTTGGTCAGCCAATAGCTCGACGACATGTCGGGGCTGATGCCGCGGTGCACGAATGCGGGCGAGATGACCGCGGTCTCGGACGCGTAGATGAGATCGCAGGCCAGCGCCAGACCGATGCCGGCGCCGGCGACGTGCCCCTGCACGGCGGCGATCACCGGCTTCGGCATGCGTGCGATGCACTGCACGATCTCGCCCGCGAAATCGAGTTTCGCCTTCGAGTCCTCCCAGCCCCGCCCCATCTCCTTGATGTCTCCACCGGAGCAGAACGCGACCTCCGTCCCCGCGATCACGACGGCGCGCACGCTCGAGTCGCGCTCCGCTTCGAGGAGCTGCTCGCGGAGGGCGCGCCGGACGTTCCAGTTGATGGCATTCCGGGCCTGCGGCCGATTGAGGCGCAGCCACAGCTCGCCGCCGTCGCGCTGCGCCAGGAGATCGTCGGTCTCGTTCATTCTTCGCTCTTCTCTTCTCGGCGCGGTCCCCGAGCGGCTTCTGCACCCTCGGACATCAGCTTCGGCCCACCAGCTGGGGCAGCCCTGTCCCGATCAGCTCCTCGGCATCGCCGACGATCCGGTTCAGGAGTTCCTCGCACGACGGCACGTCCTCGATGAGCGCCTGCGAGATGCCGGCCCACCAGATGCCCGCCTCGGTGTCCCCGGTCTCGTAGACCATGCGCCCACGGGCACCGGCGACGAGTTCGCGAACGCCCGCGAAGTCGGAGCCCTCGTTCAGCCGCCGCACCACCTCCTCGGCGACGCCGTTCCTGACGACCCGAGCCGTGTTGTCGAGCTGTCGGAAGATGAGGGCGGTGCCGAGCTCGTCGCCGGCCACGAGCGCGGCCTTCACCCGGTCGTGGATCGGCGTCTCCCGGGTGGCCATGAATCGGGTGGCCATGAGGATCCCGTCGGCCCCCAGGGCGAGTGCGGCGACGAGGCCCGCACCGTCGGCGAAACCGCCCGCGCCGAGCACCGGGATGTCGAGCTCGCGGACGATGGCCGGCAGCAGGGTCAGGCTGGGGACGTCGAGCTCGCCGGGATGGCCGGCGGCCTCGAAGCCGATGACGGCGACCGCGTCGACGCCGGCCTCGCGGGCCTTGAGCGCGTGCCGGCGGCTCGTGACCTTGTGGACGACCTTGATCCCCGCGTCGCGATAGATCGGCATGAACTCCGCGGGGTTCGAGCCGGAGGTCTCGACCACGCGTACTCCCCCGTCGATGATCACCCGGCGGTACTCGTCGTAGGGAGGAGGATTGATCGACGGCAGCGTGGTGATGTTGACCGCGAAGGGACGGTCGGTCAGGTCCCGACACCGTTCGATGGCGATCGCCAGATCCGCGGGCGTCGGATGGGTCAGCGCGGTGATGCAGCCGAGTCCGCCCGCGTTCGAGACGGCGGCTGCGAGCTCGGCCTTGCCGATCCACTGCATGCCGCCCTGCATCACCGGAGCGGTGACGCCGAAGGTCCGGGTGAACGCCGTCGAGATCATTCCGGCTCCGCTCTCATCGACTTCGACCAAACGATTGTTATAATTCACTTTCCGATGCCTACAGTATCGGAAGCACGCGGGGCGGACAAGAAGTCGGAGGCGGAAGCATGACGGAACGGGATGCGATCCTGATCTGCGAGCGGATCGGCGAAGTCGCGGTGCTGACGCTGAACCGCCCGGAAGCCCGCAATGCGATCTCGCGCGAGTTGCTGCGCCGGCTCCTGGCAGAGGTGGCCTCGCTCGACGATGACGACAGCATCGGGGCGATCGTGCTCACCGGGGCCGACCCGGCGTTCTGCGCGGGCGTCGACCTGAAGGAGCTGCTGAGCATCCCGGGCGCCGGGCGCGAGGTCGGGCCGCGCACCGGGCCGCTGTTCGAGTGCCGCACGCCGATCATCGGGGCCGTCAACGGCCCCGCATACACCGGTGGCTTCGAGCTGGCGCTCAACTGCCACTGGCTCATCGCGTCCGAGCGTGCCCGGTTCGCCGACACCCACGCGAGGTTCGGCTTCACACCGGGGTGGGGGCTCAGCGTGCTGCTGGCCGAGGCGGTCGGCACTCGCCGCGCGAGACGCCTCTCGGCGACCGGAGAGGCGCTGGACGCCGAGCGGGCGCACGAGTGGGGCCTCGTCACCGAGGTGGTCGCCCACGAGGCGCTGCTTCCACGCGCACTCGAGATCGCCGAGCAGATCACCCGGCAGGATCGAGGCGCGATACGCGCGCTGACCGGTCTGTTCAACGAGCAGGCACGGGTCTCCGGCCGCGAGCTCTGGCGGATCGAGCACGATACCTGGATCGATCCGGATTCACTCCGCTAGCCCGTGGCCCCCGGCTCCGCGGGCGCCTCGGCGTCCGAGGGGCGGTCTCGCGGATCGATGCCGAAGAGCTCGCACAGCCAGTCGTCCATGGTCCCCACCTCATGGGGCGCCCAGAAGGGCGCATCGAAGCCGGCGGTGAAGCGCGAGATCGCGAGCCGACCTCCGACGCGCGTCAGCTCGAAGCGGCAGAAGGCCGAGGTCTCGAAGGCGCTCCTCGCACGAGTCGACCCGTAGATCTGCATCAGCGCGAAGGCATTCACGACGCCGCTCCCGCCAGCGGGCTCGACGACGAGATTGGTGAGCACATGCCGGCGCTGGTCCTTCTGCACGGGCCAGAACCTGGTGAACCAGTCCAGCACCTGAGCCCTCCCCGAGAACGGGCCGACCCTGGTCTCGCCCATGACGCTGGCCTCCCAGACCGCATCGTCGGTGAAGCAGTGGTC
>CALMSE010000240.1 GCA_937872275.1 uncultured Leucobacter sp.
GCGCGCCCCACGAGCCCCGGCACGAGATGCCCGTGGCGCCCTAGCGGGTCGAACCCCGCAGGCCCGCCGCGACGAACTCCTCGAGCCCGCGCGGCTCGCGGCCCATGAGCGCGGCGAAGTCGCCGGTGACGGCGGAGGTGCGGCCCTGGCCGACCGCCTCGAAGAACCGGGTGTACGAGTCGGCCTTCCACGCGGACCACCCGTCGCTCAGCAGCAGGCGGTGGTATTCGTCGGCCTCGCATTCGACGAACCGTATCTCGCTCCCGGTCGCCGCCGCCATCGCGGCGGTGGCCTCCGCGTACGAGACGACGCGGGTGCCCGTCGGCGTGAGGGTGCCGAGCAGCGACGGACTCAGGAGCGCCCGGGCCGCGAACGCGGCGAGGTCGTCGCGGCAGATGAAGGAGGCGCCCGCCTCGGGCGCGATGGGCAGCACGAGTTCGCCCGCGGCCGCGGCGCCCGGCGCGAACTCGACGAAGCGGTCCATGTACTGCCCGTCGCGCAGGTTCAGGTGAGCGATGCCCGTCTCGGCGAGATACGCCTCGGTCGCCGCGTGCACGTGGGCGGTGGGGAAGGGGGAGTCCGCCGCGCAGTCGATGAAGCTGGTGTAGACGATCCGCCGCACCCCGGCGTCCACCGCCGCGTCGATCGCGACGCGATGCTGGCGGATCCCCTCCTCGACGTCCGCTCCGGTGCTGATGAGCAGCAGCTCGCCGATCCCCTCGAACGCCCGCCGCGTGCCCGCGGGGTCGGAGAAGTCGACCGCGCGCACCTCCGCGGCCTCCGGTGCATGGGCGCAGACGCCGCTGCGCGTTCCGAGCACCATCTCGCCCGCGCCCGCATCGGCCAGAGCCTCGACGATGCGTCGGCCCAGCTCTCCGTTCGCTCCGGTCAATCCGATCATCGGCCCGCCTCCTCATTTCCCGAAGGCCAGTCTAGAGTCGATCGTGAGGCCGGGCTCCGCACGGCGAGTGAACGCGACAGGCACAGGCAAGGAACGGCTATGAGCACCGCACGCATCGGCATCGTCTGGAATCCATCGAAGACCACGCGGGAAGAGCTGGAGGAGGCGCTCGAACAGGCGATCGAGGCCTCAGGCGCTCGGCCGGAGGTGATCTGGGAGGAGACGGCCGAAGACGACCCGGGTCGGCGCGCCGCCGAGCGCGCCGTGGAAGCCGGGGCGGGCCTCGTGATCGCGGCCGGCGGCGACGGCACCGTGCGCGCGGTCGCCGAGCACCTCGCCGAATCGGGCGGCGACGTCGAGCTCGGCATCGCCCCGCTCGGCACCGGCAACCTCCTCGCCCGCAATCTCGAGGTGCCCCTCGGCGATCTCGCCGCGGCCCTGGAGCGGGCCCTCACCGCCGACGCCCGGCCGATCGACTTCGCCTGGGCGGAGGTCGAGATCGACGGCGCCCCGCAGCGCTGCGGCTTCGCGGTGATGGCGGGCTTCGGCATCGACGCCCACATGATCACCGAGACCGACGACGAGCTCAAAGACAAGGTGGGCTGGCTCGCCTACGTCGAGTCGCTCGGGCGCGCGATCTCGGCGAGCGAGGTCATCGGGATCCGCATCGGGCTCGACGACGAGCCCGTCGTGGCGAGCGAGGCGCACACCCTCATCGTCGGCAACTGCGGCTCCCTGCAGGGCGGGGTCACCCTGCTGCCCGACGCGGACCCGGCGGACGGGCGCCTCGACCTGCTCCTCCTCGACGCCGAGGGCATCGGCGGCTGGCTCGACACCCTCCGCAACCTGGTCTGGGACAACGGGCTAAAGCGCCTGCTGCCCGGCAGGCGCGGATCGGGGGAGGAGGCCGACGGCGGCGCGGCCGACGCGCCGGATCCGGGCACCCCGGGATCCGGCACCGCGGGGGGCGAGGCGGCAGGCGAGG
>CALMSE010000241.1 GCA_937872275.1 uncultured Leucobacter sp.
CTCGACGCGGGGGTCCGGGCCGGCGCGCTCGCGAAGCTGGGCGCGCAGGTGCTCGGCGGCGGCGGCGGCGGGAAGGACGACCTCGCCCAGGGCGGCGGCTCGGACGCCGCGAAGATCGACGAGGCGCTCGCGGAGATCCGCCGCAGTCTGGCAGGATGACGGGGATGCGCAGCGGGGTGCGGTTGGGCGTCGACGTGGGTCGGGCCCGCATCGGAGTCGCCCGCTGCGACCCGCACGCGATGCTGGCCACCCCTCTCGAGACGGTACCGCGCGACGCGAGGGGCCGCGCCGACGTCGATCGGATCCTGCGGCTCGCGGACGAGGCGCAGGCGATGGAGCTGGTGGTCGGGCTGCCGATCGGGCTGAGCGGGCACCGCACGCCCTCCACCGACGACGCCGAGGCCTTCGCCGGCCGGCTCGCCCGAGCGGGCGGCCCGCCCGTCCGGCTCGTGGACGAGCGGCTGAGCACGACTCAGGCCCAGGGGCAGCTGCGGGCGGCGGGGAAGAAGACGAAGGAGACGCGCGGCGTCATCGATCAGGCGGCCGCGGTGGTGATCCTGCAGCACGCGCTCGACAGCGAGCGCTCGCGCGGCGAGGCCCCGGGGACGCTCGTCGAGCGCCCGCCCGCCGGGGAGCGCCCGGCGGAAGGCGGAGGGGGAGAGGCATGACTCCGAGACACGGCGACGGCGGCGTCGACACTCGCGACAGCACCGACGATCTGCAGGAGCTCTTCGGCGCCCACCAGGCCCCGAGCGTCCAGCCCACGCGCCGCAAGGGACGGGGCCGCCGCGCCCTCATCGTGCTGCTCGTGATCGTGCTGCTGCTCGGCGGTCTCACCGCCGTCGGCGTCATGTTCTGGAACCAGTTCGGCGACCGCGTCTCGGAGGCGCTCGGCTGGACCACGAACGACTACGAGGGCGAGGGGCACGGCGAGACCATCGTCACGATCACGGCGGGGGAGATCGGTGAGGACGTGGCGGTGAGCCTCGCGGAGGCCGGCGTGGTGAAGACCTCGCAGGCGTTCTACGAGCTGCTGCTCGCCCAGAACCCCCAGGTGGACTTCCAGCCCGGCACCTACCGGCTGCGGCTCGAGATGAGCTCGCAGGCGGCCCTCGACGCGCTGCGGGATCCGGCCAGCCGCATGCAGCTCTCGGCGATGATCCCCGAGGGCAAGACCGTCGGGCAGACGCTCGAGATCGTTTCGGCCGGCGCCGACATCCCGCTCGAGGAGCTGCAGGCGGCCGCGGCGAACCCCGGGTCGTTCGGGCTGCCCGAGGGGGTGACCTCGCTCGAGGGGTGGCTGTACCCGGCGACCTACGAGTTCGAGCCCGGTACGACGGCCGAGGCGGCGATCGCGAAGATGGTGGGCTACCAGATCGCGCTGCTCGACGAACTGGGCGTGCCGGTGGAGGATCGCGAGCGGGTGCTCACCATCGCCTCGATCGTCGAGCGCGAGGCCGGACGGGCCGAGGACTTCGGCAAGGTCTCGAGGGTGATCGTCAACCGCCTCGACAGCGGCATGAGGCTGCAGATGGACTCCACCGCCCAGTACGGCTTCCAGCAGCACGACGACGGCAGCGTCTGGTCCACGGACGCGGCGCTCGCCGATGACAACCCCTGGAACACCTACGTGCACGAGGGTCTGCCGATCGGGCCGATCGCGAACCCGGGGCGCGCCGCCGTCGAGGCCGCGCTGAACCCCGAGCCCGGGGACTGGCTCTTCTTCGTGGCGGTGAACCTCGATACCGGCGAGTCGGTCTTCACGACCAACGGCGCCGACCACGACGCGGCCGTGCAGCAGCTCAACGAGTGGTGCGTCGCCAACCCGGGCCGCGGCTGCTGATGGCGGATCGCCCGTCATTCCAGGGCGGCGTCGCGGACGGGGCGGCCGAGGCCGCCACCTCGCATCTGGCGGTGCTCGGCTCGCCGATCGCGCATTCGAAGTCACCGGCGATCCATGCCGCCGCCTATCGCGAGCTCGGCCTCGCCTGGAGCTACGGGCGCGAGGAGCTGCGCGCCGAGGAGCTCGAGGGCTTCCTCGCCGCGCGCGCGCGCGGCTGGCGCGGGTTCTCGCTGACCATGCCGCTGAAGGAGGAGGCGCATCGCCTGGCGTCGATCCTCGACCCCGTGGCGGAGGAGAGCGGTGTCGTCAACACGCTGCTGCGCCTCGACAGCGAGGCGCAGCCCTGGGCGGGCTTCAACACCGACGTCGGCGGCCTGGCCGCCGCGATCCGCCGCGAGGGGCTCGACGCCGCCCGCACGGTGGTGCTCGGCTCGGGCGCCACCGCGGTGTCGGCGATCCTCGCGGCGCGCAGCCTCGGCGCTCAGCACGTCGAGGTGGTGGCGCGCAACGTGCCCGTGATCTCCGATCTCGTCGCCCGTTTCGGCGATACGCGCGATGGGGGCGGCACCGGTTCGCTGCACCTGAGCGGGACGCCGCTGCCGCACGTCGGGCCCCTGCTCGAGCACCTCGCGCCCACCCTCGTCGTCTCGACCCTCCCGGGACCCGCCGCCCGCGAGGTCGCGCTGCCCGAGGCCTTCGCGCAGATCCCGCTCTTCGACGTGGCCTACGACCCATGGCCGTCGCCGCTCGCCGAGCGCTGGCGGGCGGCGGGCGGCGAGGCGCATTCCGGCATCGGCATGCTCGTCGAGCAGGCGCTGCTGCAGGTGCGGATCTTCGCCAACGGCGACCCCGGCTTCCCGCTCGAGGGCGAGGAGCGGGTGCTCGCGGCGATGTACGCGGCCGTGCCCCAGTAGACTGGCGGGTATGCTTCGTTGGCTCACGGCCGGAGAATCCCACGGCCCAGAACTCATCGCCGTGCTCGAGGGACTGCCCGCGGGCGTGCCGCTCTCGCTCGACGCCGTTCGCGAGGACCTCGCGCGTCGCAAACTCGGCTACGGCCGCGGCTCGCGCATGAAGTTCGAGCAGGACGAGGTGCATTTCTCGGGCGGGGTCGTGCAGGGGCGCAGCATCGGCGGACCCGTCGCGATCCGCGTCGGCAACACCGAATGGCCGAAGTGGGTCGAGGTGATGAGCCCCGAGAAGACCCCGCTCTCCGAGAAGTCCCGCGGTCGCGGCGCCGCGCTCACCCGGCCGCGCCCGGGGCACGCCGATCTGGCGGGCATGCAGAAGTACGGCTTCGACGAGGCGCGTCCGGTGCTCGAGCGGGCGAGCGCCCGCGAGACCGCGGCCCGGGTCGCGCTCGGCGCGGTCGCGCGAGCCTTCCTCGCCGAGCTCGGCATCCGGCTCGTCAGCCACACCGTCTCGCTCGGCCCCGTCGCGGCGCCCGCGGGCTCCCCGCTGCCCCGTCCGGAGGACGTGGCGGCGCTCGACGCCGATCCGCTGCGCTGCTTCGATGCGGCCACGAGCGCGCTGATGGTCGCCGAGGTCGACGAGACGAAGAAGACGGGCGACACGGTCGGCGGCGTCGTCGAGGTGCTCGCCTACGGTCTGCCGCCCGGACTCGGCTCGTACGTGCACTGGGACCGCCGGCTCGACTCGCGCCTCGCGGGCGCGCTCATGGGCATCCAGGCGATCAAGGCCGTCGAGGTCGGCGACGGCTTCGAGACGACGCGCCGGCGCGGATCCGCCGCTCACGACGAGCTGCACCTCGAGGATGGCCGCATCGTGCGCGAGACCGAGCGCGCGGGCGGCATCGAGGGCGGCATGACGACCGGGCAGGTGCTGCGCGTCCGCGCCGGCATGAAGCCGATCGCCACCGTGCCCAACGCCCTGCCCACGATCGATGTGGCCACCGGCGAGGAGGCGAAGGCGCACCATCAGCGCAGCGACGTCTCGGCGGTTCCGGCCGCGGGCGTCGTCGCTGAGGCGATGACGGCGCTCGTGCTCGCCGATGCCGTCACCGAGAAGTTCGGCGGCGACAGCGTCGCCGAGACGAAGCGCAACCTCGAGGCCTACCTCGCGGCCATCCCGCCGACCCTCGCGACCCAGATCGAATCGTGAACGGGGAAGAGCCGAGCGAGGGCGCCCCGGCGCCCGTCCGCCCGGTGCCCGGCCCGCCGAAGCATCCGCTGACGCAACCCGTCCCGGTCGTCGCGGGCGACCGCGAGGCGAAGCCGGCGCGGTCGAAGCGGCGTCGTTCGAGGCGCCGCAGGCGCGGCATGCCGACGCGCGCGGTCGTGCTCGTCGGCCCCATGGCGGCGGGGAAGACGAGCCTCGGGCGTCAGCTCGCGAAGGAGCTCGGGGTGCCGTTCGTCGACACCGACGCGGTGTTCGTGCGCGCGCACGGCGCCATCGCAGATTTCTTCGCGAGCCGCGGCGAGGAGGAGTTCCGCCGCATCGAGGAGGAGGTCATCGCCGAGGAGCTCGCGCGGCAGGGCACCCGCGTCGTCGCGCTCGGCGGCGGGGCGGTGCTGAGCGCCCGCACCCGCGAGCTGCTGCGGGCCCACCCCGTGGTGCTGCTCATGACGACCCAGGAGGCCGTGCTGCGCACGGCGAACATCGCGAGGCGTCCGCTGCTGCGCGACGACCCCGATGCCTGGGGTCGCATTCTGGAGGCCCGTCGGCCCCTCTACGAGGAGGTCGCCGACATCACCTTCCGCACCGATCGCGCGACGAAGGAGCAGCTCACGCGGCGCCTCGCCGAGTGGGTCCGGGCCGGCGGGCGCAGGAGCAAGGAGAGACGATGACCGACACGCCGACGCAGATCCAGGTGATCGGCGACGCCGCGAGCACCATCACCGTGGGCCGAGACCTGCTCGGCACCGTGGCGGAGGCGCTCGGCGATCGCGTGAACCAGGTGCTCATCGTGCACACGCCGACGGTGGGGCGCCTCGCGGAGCGGCTGCGCGCCGAGCTGCAGCAGCACTACTCCCAGGTGCTGCTCGCCGAGGTGCCCGACGCCGAGGCCTCGAAGCGGGTCGAGGTGGCCGCGTTCTGCTGGCAGATCATGGGGCAGGCCGACTTCACCCGCAGCGACGCCGTCGTGGGCCTCGGCGGGGGAGCGGTGACCGACCTCGCGGGTTTCGTCGCGGCCACCTGGCTGCGCGGGGTGCGGCTCGTGCAGATCCCGACCACCGTGCTCGGAATGGTCGACGCCGCGGTCGGCGGCAAGACGGGCATCAACACCGCCGAGGGCAAGAACCTCGTCGGAGCCTTCTACGCGCCGCAGGCCGTCGTCTGCGACATCGAGCTGCTCGCGACGCTGCCGAAGAACGAGATCCGCGCCGGCTTCGCCGAGATCGCCAAGTACGGCTTCATCGCCGAGCCCGAGATCCTCGAGACCATCGAGCGCGACGTCGACATCGCGACGGACCCGGCCTCGCCCGAGTTCCGTCGTCTCGTCGAGCTCTCCATCGGGGTGAAGGCCCGCGTCGTGAGCGAGGACTTCCGCGAGGGCGGGCTGCGCGAGATCCTGAACTACGGCCACACCCTCGGCCACGCCATCGAGCACGCCGAGCGCTACCAGTGGCGGCACGGCGTCGCGATCTCGATCGGCATGGTGTACGCGGCCGAGCTCGGCCGCATGGCGGGGCAGCTCTCCGACGAGGCGGTGGATCGGCATCGCGCCGTCCTCGGCTCCCTCGGGCTGCCGCTCGGCTACCCGGCGGGACGGTGGCCGGGCCTGCTCGCCACGATGCAGCGCGACAAGAAGGCCCGCGCGGGCATGCTGCGCTTCATCGTGCTCGACGACATCGCGAAGCCCCGTGTGCTCGCGGGCGTCGACGAGAGCGTGCTGCAGTTCGCGTACCAGGAGATCGCGAGCTGATCGGGCGGCGCGCCTATCGGGCCATCGCGAGTCGATCCTCCTGAGACTCCTCCTCGGCGGGGCTGCTCGCCGGCTCGCCGACCGGCCGCGCCGCCGCCACTGCCGCCGCCTC
>CALMSE010000242.1 GCA_937872275.1 uncultured Leucobacter sp.
GGCCCCGGCGAGCGCGCCGGTGTCGAACGCCGCGGTCGCCTGCTCGACCTCGAGTGCGGAGTCGAAGGCGCGGTCCCGGGCCTGGAGGTCGCCGCCGAGCAGCTCGTCGACTGCGTCGGCCCCGGCGGAGGCGTCGCCCGCGTAGTCGGGATCCTCCTCGCGCTCGGAGGAGTTGCGTCGCCACCAGGGCAGCTCGCCGGTCGCCTGCTGGTCCTCGATGTCGAAGAGCGCGTCGTCGTCGCGCTTCCGGGCCCCGCGGCGGGCGGACGGGGCGGCCTCGGCCCGATCCGCCGTCTCGGGGGCCGCCGCCCCGAACAGGTACGCATAGGCCTCGCGCAGCCGCGCCGCGATGCGCCCGGGGGGCGTCTTGGTGACGATGAGCACGGAGAGCAGCAGCAGCAGCACGAGCACGGGCACCGCGACCCACACGGTGAGCAGGGCGAGCGGCGCCCCGATGAGCCAGCCGAGCACGCCGCCGGCCTCCGCGATGCCCGGATCGACCGCGCCCGGGTTCGGCTGGCCGCCGAAGACGTGCGCGAGGCCCGCCGCGCTCAGCAGCGCGAGGAACAGGCCGATCGCGATGCGGCGGTTGTCGTGGGTGCCCGAGGGATGGTTGAAGAGCCAGAAGGCGAAACCCACCATGATGATGGGCAGGCCGAAGGCGATGCGCCCGAAGAGGCCGCCGAAGGTCCAGGCGCTCAGCTGCGTGCTGACCGGGTTGCCGATGAGGAACCACTCGATGACGGCGCCCGTGACGGCGAGCAGCACGAGCGCCATCGGGATGCCGTCGCGCCGTTCCTCGGGTGCGATCGGCTCGGGCCGGAACACCCGGGCCGCCCCGCCCACGGCGTGCGCGAGGCCCATCCAGGCGCGGGTCAGGAGACCGGCTCGCGGCTCGGGCTCGAGGACTTTCGTCTTCGCGCTCGTCCGACTACCGGAGGACGCCCGTGATTTCGAGCGTGACGACGCCTTGCTGACCATGGCACTCACGGTACAGGCGACCTCCGACATGCGCGGGGATCCCTCCCGGCGAGTGAGGAATCCGCCGCACGGCGGCCGGGTAGACTCGGTCCGATGAGCGACTTCTATCAGAGCGCCGCGTGGGAGCGGTTCCAGCGCGAACTCGGTGCCCGGCTCATCTCGGGCGAGGGCGAGGGCTGGCGCTACTTCGCGAGGGTGCAGCACGACTCCTTCGGCGCCTACGTCTACGCCCCGGGCGGGCCGGTGGCCGACGACGCCGCCGCCCTCGGCGCGGCGCTCGCGCATCTGAAGGGCGAGGCGAAGGCGCTCGGCGCCTATCGCGCGATCGTCGAGCCGCCGCCGCCCGTCACGGCCGCGGACGTGGAGCCCCTCGCCGAGCGGCGGATCCGCGGCTTCCGCCACTCCCGCACCCAGGCCATCGACCTGACGCGCCCCTGGGACGAGGTCTTCGCCGAGCTCAGCACCAGCCGCCGCAAGCAGTTCCGCGGTGCCGAGAAGCGCGGTATGGCCTTCGAGCAGAGCACGAGCCGCGAGGACTTCGACCGCTTCCTCGAGCTCTACCGCGCGCAGGGCGACGCGGGCAGCTTCGAGGTGCGCGACGCGGGCTACTTCGACCGCTTCTACGAGTCGCTCGTCGAGCCCGGAACCGCCCGCATGTTCGTCGCACGGCAGCACGGCAGGATCGAGGTGATCGGCATCACGATCGACGACGAGGAGGCCGGGACCCGCTACTACCTCTACGTCGGCCGGGACCTCGGCAACAACAGCCTGCAGATCTCCTCCCCCTTCATCACCTGGATGATCCG
>CALMSE010000243.1 GCA_937872275.1 uncultured Leucobacter sp.
GGCTGCGCGCCGAGCGCGCCCAGGGTCGCCTCGGCGCCGAGCGCGGCCCACAGCTTCGCGGTCGCGAGCGGGATCACCGGGTGCAGCAGCTCGGCGAGCGCCCGCAGTCCCTCGGTCGCGGTGGCGAGCACGGAGCCGAGGCGCTCGCGATCCGCCTCCGCCTTCGCGAGCACCCAGGGCTCCTGCTCGGTGATGTATCCGTTGAGCGCATCGACGAGCTTCCAGATCTCCGCGATCGCCTCGTGGATCGCGAAGGCCTCGATGCGCGCGTCGGCCGCCGCAGCGACCGAGGCGGCGAGCTCCCGGATCGCGCGATCCGCCTCGGTCTCCTCGCCGGCCGCGGGCACGACGCCGCCGAAGTACTTCGCGTTCATCGCGAGCACCCGGCTCGCGAGATTGCCGAAGCCGTTGGCGAGCTCGGCCTGGTAGCGGGCGGCCAGATCCTCCCAGCTGAAGGAGCCGTCGTGCCCGAAGGAGATCGCGCGCATGAAGTAGTAGCGGAAGGCGTCGCTGCCGAAGGTGTCGGTGATCTCGTTCGGCGCGATGCCGGTGAGCTTCGACTTCGACATCTTCTCGCCGCCGACGAGCAGCCAGCCGTGCGCGAAGACGTGATCCGGCACCTCGAGGCCGGCGGCCATCAGCATCGCAGGCCAGATCACGGCGTGGAAGCGCAGGATGTCCTTGCCGACCAGATGGTTGCCGGGCCAGCGGCGCTGGAACTCGGCCGCGGTGTCGGGGTCGTCGCTGCCGTAGCCGATCGCGGTGACGTAGTTGAGCAGCGCGTCGAACCAGACGTAGGTGACGTGCGTGTCGTCCCACGGGATCGGGATGCCCCAGTCGAAGGAGGTGCGCGAGATCGACAGGTCTTCGAGCCCCTGCTGCACGAAGGCGATGACCTCGTTGCGGGCGCTCGCCGGCTGCACGAAGTCGGGGCGCTCCTCGTAGAGCGCGAGCAGGCGCTCCTGGAACGCGCTCATCTTGAAGAAGTAGTTCTTCTCCTGCAGCAGCTCGAGCGGCTTCGAGTGGATCGCGCAGACCTTCTCGCCCTCGAACGCCCCCGTGCCGTCGACGATCTCGCTCTTCGGCTTGAACTCCTCGCAGCCGACGCAGTACAGCGCCTCGAACTCGCCCGCGTAGACGTGCCCGTCGTCGGAGAGCTTCTGCAGGAACTTCGCGACGCCCTCCTCATGGCGCGCGTCGGTCGTGCGGATGAAGTCGTCGTTCGAGATGTCGATCGTGTCGAGCAGGGGCTTCCACGCCGACTCGACGAGGCGATCCGCCCACTCCTTGGGGGCGACGCCGTTCGCGGTGGCCGTGCGCAGGATCTTCTGGCCGTGCTCGTCGGTGCCGGTCAGGAACCAGGTGTCGTCGCCCGCCTGCCGGTGCCACCGCGCGAGCACGTCGGCCGCCACTTCCGTGTACGCGTGCCCGATGTGCGGGGCGTCGTTCACGTAGAAGATGGGCGTGGTGAGGAAGAACCGCTTGCGATCGGGCATGCGTTCAATTCTATGGCGGATCGCGGATCCGTCCTGCCGCGTTACGCACGCACCGCGGTCAGACCGCGCCGCCCGTCGCAGCCGTCATCCTGCGGGGCTCCGGGCCGCCCCCGAAGAGGCCGCTCCGCTGGCGCTCCAGCGCCCTCCACCCCGTCGATGCGCACGACTTACACGGTTGCACACGAGATATCAGGGACATCACGTGTGCAACGGTCAAAGTCGTGTGCAGCGGGCGGTCATGCAGCGACCACGATGGTCGGCTCGTGGCGGACCGGGAAGTTGACGGAAGAGGCGATGAAGCAGTGCTCGGAGGCCTCGGCGTGCGCCTCGCGCGCGCGATCCGCCATCGACGCGTCGGCGACGGTCACGACGGGGCGCAGCAGCACCTCGGTGAAGCGCCCGCCGAGCCCCTCCTGCACCATCGTGCCGAGCGCCTCGTCGGTGTAGGCGGTGACCACGACCCCGGCGCGCACCGCCATGTGCAGGTACGAGAGCATGTGGCACTGCGAGAGGGCCGCGACCAGCAGCTCCTCCGGGTTCCAGCGGTCGGCGTCGCCGTGGAAGGTGGGATCGGCCGATCCCGCGAGCTCGCGGCCGTCGGCCGCCCGCACCACCAGCTGCCGGCCGTACTCGCGGTAGCCGCTCGTGCCCGTACCGCGGTTGCCCAGCCACTCGATGCCGACCCGGTACTCGTGCGCGTCTGCCATGCCTGAATCCTATCGGAGCCTGATCCGCCCGCCCCCGGTCGGCGCCGGCCTCCGAGGCCGGTCGCCTCCGCGCCGAGCGCGGTGGACGCTGCAGGAGCACCCCAGACAGGAGTAGGCTTCTCGTCATGAGCACCGTCACTGAGACCGCCACCGAGATCGCCCAGGAGCCCCGCGTCGTCACGGAGATCCCCGGCCCCCGCAGCCGCGAGATCCATGAGCGACGCAGGGCCGTGGTGCCCCCGGGCGTGCACAGCGTGATGCCGGTCTACATCGAGCGGGCGCACGGCTCGATCCTCGTCGACGTCGACGGCAACCACATCGTCGACGTCTGCGGCGGCATCGGCGTCACCACCATCGGCCATACCGACGACGCGGTGGTCGAGGCCGCGCAGCGGCAGATGGCCGAGGTGACGCACACCCTCTTCACGATGACCCCCTACGAGCCGTACGTGCGGGTGGCGGAATACCTCTCGCAGTACTTCCCGGGCGGCGGCGGAGCCAAGACCCTGCTCATGAACTCCGGCGCCGAGGCCGTCGAGAACGGCGTGAAGATCGCCCGCCGCTACACGGGCCGGCCCGGGGTCGCCGTGCTCGAGCACGCCTACCACGGCCGCACCCTGCTCACCTCGAGCATGAACTTCAAGGGCGCCCCCTACGCCGCCGGATACGGGCCGCGCGCGGGCGACATCTACAAGGCCCCCAACTCCTACCCGCTGCGCGACGGGCTCTCGGGCCCCGAGGCGGCGGCGCGCACGATCGCCTATCTCGAGAAGGTCGCGGGCGCCGAGGATCTCGCCTGCCTCGTGGTCGAGCCCATCCAGGGCGAGGGCGGCTTCATCGTGCCGGCCGAGGGCTACCTGCCGGCGCTCGCCGACTGGTGCCGCGCGAACGGCATCGTCTTCATCGCCGACGAGGTGCAGGCCGGCATGGCGCGCACCGGCACCATGTTCTCGATCGAGCAGTTCGGTGTGGTGCCCGACATCGTGCTGACCGCCAAGGGCATCGCCGGCGGTCTTCCGCTCGCGGGCATCACGGGCCGCGCCGAGGTGATGGACTCCTCGCTGCCCGGCGGCCTCGGCGGAACCTTCGGCGGCAACCCGGTCTCCTGCGCCGCGGCGGTCGCGGTGTTCGAGCGGATCGAATCCGAGGGGATGCTGCGGAACGCGAAGCACATCGAGGAGGTCTTCGGCGACGGCCTGCGCGGCCTCCAGGCGAAGCACCCCGCGATCGCCGAGGTCCGAGGCAAGGGCGCGATGCTCGCGATCGAGGTCGTGAAGCCCGGCACCCTCGAACACGACCCCGAGCTGGTGCAGCGGGTCATCGACTTCGCGGCCCAGCGGGGGGTGCTGCTGCTGAGCGCCGGCGCCTACTCGAACGTGATCCGTTTCCTGCCCTCGCTGCAGTTCACCGACGAGCTCTGCGCGCTCGTCGTGCGCACGCTCGACGACGCATTCGCCGCCGCGGGGGCGTAGGGCCTACTCGCGCTCCGCGGCGCGCTCGCCCGTGCGCTCGAGGGTCGCGATGTCGGCCGTGTCGCGCACCTCGCCGACCGCGTGCACGTCGATCACGATGACCGTGACGTTGTCGCGGCCGGCGTTGCCGAGCGCATGCTCCATCAGCTGCCTCGCGGCGTCCTCCGCAGTCTCGGCGGTTGCGAGGAAGTGCTGGATGCCGATGTCGGTGAGCTCCTTCGTGAGCCCGTCGGAGCAGATCAGCAGGCGCTGCCCGGGAATCAGGGCGAGCCGCCCGTAGTCCGCGGCCGGCTCCTCGCCGAGCCCGACCGCGCGCGTGATGACGTTGGCGTGCGGGTGGTACTCCGCCTCCTCGGCGGTGATCTGCCCGGTGTCGATCAGGTGCTGCACGACCGAGTGATCGACGGTGATCTGCGTCAGCGCTCCCTTGAAGTACTGGTACACGCGCGAATCGCCGATGTTGAAGACCGTCCAGGTGGGTCGGTCCTCCTCCTCATCGAAGACCACGCCGGTGACGGTGGTGCCCGTGCCGAGCTCGGTCTCCCCCGCGTCGAGCTCCATGTCGTCGACGGCGTCGGAGAGCGCCTCGTCGACGTCCTTCGCGGCCACCGGCATCGGGCCGCCCAGCTCGGCGAGGCGCCTCACCACCGCGGCCGAGGCGATCTCACCGGCCGAATGACCGCCCATGCCGTCGGCGACCGCGAAGATCGGGGGCACGGTGAGGTAGCTGTCCTGGTTGGTCTCGCGCCGGTGCCCCACATCGCTCATCCCGAACCAGGAGAGCTCGACCTCCGCCTCCGATCCGGGAGCGGCGCGGAGACGCCGGCGCACCGCGTTCACGCCCCGTGCGATCACTGACGCCTCCTCGAATCCACCCGTTCAGCCTATCCTGCGCTCACGGCCGCGAGCACCGCACCGGGCGGCGCGCCCGCTTCGCGGGCCGGCAGCACCAGGGTCGCCTCGCCGCGGTCCGGCGCGAGCTCGAGTTCGATGCCCTCGGTCGCCGCCCACGCGACGAGATCCTCAGCGCTACCGATCGCCGCGCCGCCGGAGGAGGAGATCGCGAGCCGGCGCAGCAGCAGCCCCTTCGCGGCCTTGTTGAAGTGGTTCAGCGCACGGACCGAGCCGTCGACGCCGTCTCGCTGGGCGACGTGCAGGAAGACGCCGGCGCCCGGGGGCAGCGGTGCGAGCTGCGCGTAGTCCTTCGAGCGCATGTCGAGGATCCAGCCGAGGCCGCCCCAGTCGACGCCCTCGTGCGCGTCGCGCCAGAGGTTCGCGAGCGGCGTGCCGAGCCCCGGGAGCCGGGTCGAGGCGGAGAGCCGGTAGGCGGGGATGGCATCGTCCGCGTCGATGAGGCCGAAGAGGGCCGACTGCACCGAGACGTTCGCCGCGATCCACGCTCGTGCACCGGCGTCGAGATGGAGCGGGTCGAGCGCGTCGTAGAGCACGCCCGTATAGCGCTCGATCGCGGACATCGCGGGCGCGGCGGCTGGCCTGCGGAGGGCCCGGTTGCGCCCGATCTCGCCGCGGTTCTTGACGCCGAGCTTCAGCGCCTTCGCGGCCGCCTCCTCGTCGCGGCACAGCTCGAGCAGCGCGCGCCGCACCTGGGATCTCGGCTTCCGCAGCGCCCGGTGGTGCGCGAGCGACTCGGGCGCGAACACGCCGCCGCCCCCGGAGCGCTTGGTCTCCGAGGGCGGCAGCAGTATGCGCATGTTCGATTCTTCAGCTCTCGACGCGAGGATGATCCGGC